>CACXDL010000050.1 GCA_902766395.1 uncultured bacterium | reverse complement strand
TTCTTTCTGACCGCTTTCTTTGACCGCCCAAAGAAAGCGGTCTACTATAAATATTTATTTCTTTGAGATAGATATTTATAACAAATAATATGTAAAAATCATACAAATGTTTTATTATTATTTTTGTTGAGTTTGGTATAATCATTTTATGTTAGATTTTTCATCTCCAACTGTATATATTCCAACTATATTTTTGACACTGGTTACAATTTTTGTGTCAATTTTGTATAAAGATGCTCGTCAAAGTACAAAAGAAAATACATGGGATTTGCCATATTTTGATGAGATAGCATTATCTATGAATTATCTCAATGATTGTGTTTTGGAAAATGGCCGCTTTCAGTACAGAAAAAATGTAAGTTCAGATATAACATACGAAAATACAACATATAATTCTTTGCGTCATGCCGGCACGTTGTATTCTATGTATATGTTTGAAAAAATGGGACTTGAGAATAAATATCATGAATCAAGAATATTGTCTTCTAAGTATTTTATAGAAAGATATGTTAAAGAAATCGAAGATAAAAAATATGCAGTTTTTTCACTTCCGGAAGAAGAGGGTATAAAATTTACTATTGCAAAATCCGGTGCGGCGGGAATTGCTCTGTGTGCTTTATGCAATTTATATGAAGAAAAAGAAATAGAATTAACTCTTCTTCGAGGAATAGGGGAGTTTTTACTCTCTATGATTGATGAAGAAGGAAATGTATATGCATATTATAACTGCGAAACCAAAAGTATAGATAAAGATGCAGATGCAATATTTTATCCTGGTGAAGTTGCGGCAGGTCTATTTGAATTATACCAAATTGATCCTCAGCAAAAATGGCTTGATGCGATAAAAAAAATAATCTTATATATTGTACGGACAAGAAAAAGTATGGATTTAGAAATACCATTCGATCATTGGTCTGTTCATACAATTGAAAAATTGTTGGAGAAAAAGCTTGTATTGCCTGATGAAGCTAAAGAAATGATTTCATATTCAGAACAAATGGCAATCCCTGTATTAACCAATCAAATAACAAATTCAAGAAACAGTTACTATGGTGCATTCAGAGATAACATTCGTCCATGCAGTTTGGGAACAATTATGGAAGGTTTGGCTTCTGTTTATTTATGTACAAACAATTTGCAAATGAAAAAAATTATCTTCAAATCACTTTCAATTGGAAATCATTTTTTGAGTAAAGTTCAAGTTAAAACCGGTAAGCAGGCAGGAGGTTTACCAAATTCTGCAAATTGGGTAAAACCGGGTGTTACACCAAATGCAAGTGTTATAAGAATAGATAATGTCCAACACGTAGTTCTTGGTTGGTTAAAATTCCAGAATATACTCAAATTATCAGGGAAATACTAAATATTTGCTGTAACAGTCTGATTTCTTCCCGAATTTTTTGCTTCATATAAAGCTTCATCTGTTTTGATTATCAGTTCTTGCGCTGTTGAAATTGAGGAATTATACTGGCATGCACCGATGCTGACAGTTATTTTTAATTCTTCCTGATTAAAGTTTATATTCATTGTTTCAACTGTTTTGCGAAATCTTTCTAGTGGAATTAAAGATTGCTCAATATCAGTTTCTGTCAGAATAACCATAAATTCTTCGCCACCGGTACGATATACGGTATCGGTTTTTCTGAAAGTTTGTAATGCAGCGTTTGCAATTTCTTTCAAAACATAATCCCCGCAAACATGACCGTATGTATCATTTACCTTTTTAAAATGATCTATGTCAAACATAACAAGAGTCAGTGGATTTTTGTATCTTTGAGCTCTTAAAAATTCTCTGTTATAGTCATTGTCAAAACATCTTCTGTTTGGAAGCTGGGTCAATTCATCTGTAAGAGACAAACGTTTTGTGCTTGAATACATAAAATTGATTTGTTTAATGACTTCCATTTTATTTGCTTCAGGAATGTCAAAAGTTTTGATAATATTTTCAATATTTTTTTGAATATCGTCCAGTAACTCTTCAGGAAAGTCAAAACTCTCTGATGTTAAATTTTCAACCATACGCTCCTCTTGTATTTATATTATCATAAATACTGAAAACTCTTCTTACATGTTTTATATTCGTCAAAATAAAAAAAAACTTTAATAAATTAAGAAAATTTTACAAAGAGATTTATAGTTTTTCAAACCCCGGAGAATATGACGGAAGATTTTTATATCCCGGATTTTGCATAACTGATTTTTTAATATAGACGTTTGTATGTTCTCCTTTTTCCAGTAATTTTTTAAGGGTGTTTTCTCTTTTTACAAGAGAAGAAGATTTGTCGTCACTTTCCGGATACAATTTGAGTATTTCTTCCCAAACGACAGCTTCCATTGTCCAGGCATAAGTTTCTTCTGCAAGAGAATTGAATTCATCCTGATGGAGTGCTTCGTGTGATAACAATGCTGCGATTGCTCCTGCCGGAGCTTCTCTGTGTTTGTTGCTTATGTATATATATAATTTCTTACCCTTTTTCCAGCCAAGAGCATCAAATGTTGCATATTCCGCATTTATTTGTCCTAAATCTTTAAATTCAATATGTACCGGTTTTTGAGAGAGATTGTTTCCAAGAATTGCGTTTCTTGAAAACATACCGGTTGTGTCTTTGAGCATATCAAGTGCAACGTAAAAAATCTCATCTTTTCCTACACACTTATATCCGGGGGTAATTTGTTTTATGTACGCAGCTGTGTATTTTTTTGGATATTGTTTAGGTATAACTTCATCTGTAATATCTTGGGCAAATGCGTATACAGCAGTGTTAAATAATAATGCTGCCGCGAAAATCATATTTAATATAAATTTTTTTAACTTCATACTTTCTATCCTCTCCTTTAATCTGATAACATGTATTATATTGATGTTTTAGAGAAAGGCAAATTAATTTTTTATTTTTTTTCTGCTAAGTTTTACCAATTCAGAATATTTGTACTTGTATTCGTTTGTTTTATCAAGATTTGCCGCTTCTGACATATATTCAATTGCGGATTTAAAATCTTCTTTTTCTTTATAAAAATCACTCATTTTTGCATAATATAGAGGATTATTTAAGTCATAAAGAATTGCACGTTTCATACATTCAATGGCTTCATCGTTATCATCGGTTTTATTCCTTGAAAGTGCCAGATAATAATACCCTCCGGCACAATTTATATCAAGTTCAAGAGCGTTTTGTGCAAATTCTTTTGTTAATTTGTAATCTTCTTTCATATATGCTGATTTTGCACCGAGTAAATAACCGGCTATATAATTAGGATTAATTTCCAGAATTTTATTTGCAAGTTCAAGAGCTTTATCGTATTTTTTTTCTTTAATATATATTTGTGCATAATCATTTATATAATTAAGATTATCAGGATTTTTTTCAACAACTTCAGAAACAATTTTTTCTGCTTTATCAAACATATTTAATTCGGTATATATTTTACTTAATGATATTTTTGTAAAATCATCATTGTGTTTTTGTTCAATATTTTTTTCAAGAATATTTTTAGCTTCAAGAAAATCTTTTTTTTCTGCCAGTAATAATGCTTTCAGAACTTTTGTGTTGTAGTTGTCCGGATTTTTCTCCAAAATAGCATCTACTTCATTTTGTGCTTTTGAAAAATCTTTGGTGTCAAAATACAAATAAGCTAAAGAATATCTGTAATCTTCATTGTCAGGGCTCAAATATAGAGCCTGAGAGTATGCTTTTTGGGCTTCTTTTATCCATCCGTTGTAGAAATATGCGTTGCCAAGATTATAAAAATATTTTGGATTATTTTTATCTATAGACGAAGCTTTGGAAAAACGTTTAATTGCTTCCATAAAGTTCATTTTTTCCAAATCGAAAAGTCCTAAAAAATTTAATATTTCAGGGTTTTGAGTATTTATACCAATTCTGTTGAAAATTTCCTGTGCTCCATCTATATCATTTTCATCATATTTCATTTTGCCATTTAGCAGAAGAACTTTTTCATCGTTCTGGTCACACTGTTCCAGCAATTCTTTAGCGGTATTAACTTCTCCATTTGTGTATAGGGCATCTGCGCAAAGGGTTTTAATATCACTGTTAAAAAATTCATTTTCTTTATATTTATCGATTTCTGTAAATAATTTTAAATTAATAAGAAGTTGAATTAATGATTTAAGATTATTTGAATTGGGATTTTCATCAAACAATTTTTGTGCAATTTCCAGTGCGGAATTGAAATCACCCTGACGTTGTTTAATTTCTTGTATCAGTTTTAAACATCCATGATGGTTATTATTTAGCAGAAGGACTTTATCAAGATATTTTAGTGCTCTTACATAATCAGCCATCAAAAAATATAATTCTCCTATTTGATAAAGAATTTCAATATTATCATTTTCAATTTCAAGTGCTTTATAAAGCATTTCAATTGCGGGCTTGTAATATTTTTGTTTTTTAAGTTCAAAGGCTTGTTTTATATATTCAATGCATTCAGTGTTTTCCATTTATAGCTCTTTTCTTTTATTCATCCATCATTTCTTCGGGGATTATAGGTGCCGGAATAGGCAGTTCTTCGTGTTTTTTATCTTTTTTAAAGATATTGAAATTTTTTATATTCCAAAATTTTTTTTTCTTCTTTGGTTTTTCAACTTTTTTATTGATAATAATCAAGACTTCATCATCTTTTGCCATTTTAAGGTTATTTCTTGCGATACCTTCCAAACTATTATCTGAAGTGACCATTTTTCGTTCGGATTTAAGATCTTGGTTTTGCATTTTTGCATGTTTTAAAACATTTTCTAAAATTCTTGTTTTGTTTTGATAAGAAATTATTTTTGAAATATTTAAAATTGCGCCATAACCGATTTGAATAAGACAGAAAATTAAAACAATAGTTAAAAATGAATAATAAAAACCTGTTTTTCTGTTATATTCTTGTTCTTGTTGTTCTTGATTTTTTTGTTTTTTTATTTTTTTCATATTAATCTCAAAAAGATTATAACCGATTTTTCTATATCTGCCAATATATTTAATGTTTCATAATATAAGTTTGGAATAGATTTATATTAAAACTTATAGTTTGTTGAAAATTTAAGTTGATTTTTTAATACATTATTGGCATCATTAAAAGTTTGACTTGCTCCAAAATTGAAATGTAATCTGTCATTGTCTTTATTTCCAAAAGGGTTAAATGAAATAACAAACTCTGCTTTTTTAGTACGTTTTACTGTATCATGGGACAGAATTTCTTTTAGTGTTATATATTGATTCAATTTCAATTCAGGTGCAATGTAGAAATTGTCATTATAATTGTTGTTGGTTGAATTTACAGTTTTGGAATAAGTTGTGGTTATTGCAAATCTTTTGTATTCATATCTTGAAAAAACACCGGAAGATTGTTCAAGTTCTCCATAGTCAATTCCCTGATTATATATTGTTCCGGCGCTAAACCTCCCGAAAGATACTGCTCTTTGATCTGAAAGAGATGAAATACTATATTCACTGCCACTATATTTTGAATATAATCTGTCATAAAGCGTAGGTGTTGTTTTTAGTGAAGTATAATTTTTCATGCCGATTCTGTATGGCTGAGAGATGCTTAAATTTATAGCTTTATAATTGGTATCTTCAAGATTTATACCCTGATAATCATTTTCATCATATTGAGCATACCCATGCAGTACAGCACTATACATATCAGAAATGTCATAATCATTACCATCTTCTTCTGATTTAAGTCCTGAAGTATCTGCTGTAACATCATCACTTACGATATCTTGTGTAATTTCTTTGTCGTTATTATTAGCAGATTCTTGCTCTGTTTGTTCTTCATCCTCATCAGGAATGTGATAATGAAAGATTATTTTTGTTTGATTTTCGCCGGCAATCTTAATTTTTGTTGTTTCGCCTAAATCATGCGAAAAACATGGGGTAACGGATAAAATTATAAGTATCAAAAATAAACTTATTTTCTTCATACTAATATTTTACAATGAAATTCAAACAGTTCAATTTATTTACATAAAAAATGGTATGAAAATATTATTCCATACCATTTTTATAATTTATTATTTATTGTTTAAGCAATTCTTTTTATCCAGCCTTCGGGAGCTTCAATTTTTCCGTATTGAATACCTGTAAGGGTGTCATAGAGTTTTTTGGTAATTTCACCCGGAGCATCCATACCTGATGGGAAGTTGATAGATTTTCCGTGATCATCAATTCTGCCAACAGGAGAAATAACCGCAGCAGTTCCGCATAATCCGCATTCTGCAAAATCTTTTAGTTCTTCCAAATAAACTTCTCTTTCTTCAACTTCTAGTCCTAAATAGTGTTGAGCAACATAAACAAGAGATCTTCTTGTTATTGAAGGAAGAATACTTGGAGATTTTGGTGTTACAACTTTTCCGTCTTTTGTAATAAATAAGAAGTTTGCTCCACCGGTTTCTTCAACTTTTGTACGTGTTTGAGGATCAAGGTATAAATTTTCTGCATAACCTTCTTTATGTGCTGTTACACCGGCATGTAAACTCATTGCATAATTCAAACCGGCTTTAACATGTCCTGTGCCGTTAGGTGCAGCTCTGTCAAAATCACTTACTTTCAATGAAATAGGTTTTGATCCTCCTTTAAAATATGGGCCTACAGGGGAAACAAAAATTCTAAACATAAAATCTTGCGCCGGTTTTACACCCATAACAGGAGAATAACCAAATAAATATGGTCTTATATAAAGACTTGCACCTGTTCCGTATGGCGGAACATATTTTAAATTAGCTTTAACAACTTGTATAACAGCTTCAACAAATTTATCCTGAGGATATGGCTGCATTTCAAGTCTTAATGCTGTATCGTGCATTCTTTGAGCATTCGTATCAGGTCTAAAAACAACAACGTGACCGTCTACTGTTTCATAAGCTTTCATACCTTCAAAACATGTTTGTGCATATTGTAATACACAGGCGCATTCGTTCATTGTAATATTTTCATCATCAATTAGTGCACCATCATCCCATTTGTTATCTTTGAACATAGAAACAAATCTTTTATCTGTTTTGTAATATCCAAAACCAAGATTCGACCAATCAATATTTGCTTTTTCCATTGTTTGCATAATTATTCTCCTACACTATATATTTTTATTATAAGACAAAAAGAAAAAAGCGCTCTTCTTTACAAAAAATTTTTAAGGTTTATCATGATATGGATAGGGAGAGAACGTATGTATGATGTAAAATCACCAAAAGCAACTGAATTTATTGATAATAATGAAGTTTTAGAAACATTAAAATATGCCGAAAATAATAAAAATAATCTTGAATTAATAAATAAAATTTTGGAAAAAGCAAAACTAGGTAACGGTTTAACTCACAGAGAAGCATCCGTGTTATTAGCTTGTGATATACCTGAAAAAAATGAAGAAATATTTTCTCTTGCAAAAAAAATTAAACAGGAATACTACGGAAACAGAATTGTTCTATTTGCACCGTTGTATTTGTCAAATTATTGTGTAAATGGTTGTGTTTATTGTCCGTATCATGCAAAAAACAAACATATTCCGCGTAAAAAAATGACGCAGGAAGAAATAAAAGAAGAAGTTATTGCTTTACAAGATATGGGGCATAAACGCCTAGCACTTGAAACAGGCGAAGATCCTGTTAACAATCCTATTGAGTATGTTTTGGAATCTATAAAAACAATTTATTCAATTCATAATAAAAATGGTGCGATTCGCAGAGTAAATGTGAATATTGCGGCTACAACAGTTGAAAATTACCGTAAATTGAAAGAAGCAGGAATTGGAACTTATATTTTATTTCAGGAAACCTATGATAAAGAACGGTATGAAAAGCTTCATCCAACAGGTCCTAAACACAATTATGACTATCATACAGAGGCAATGGACCGTGCAATGGAAGGCGGAATTGATGATGTCGGTATGGGTGTTTTGTTTGGACTTTCGACGTACAAATATGAATTTGCAGCGCTATTGATGCATGCACAACATCTTGAAGCAAGATTTGGAGTTGGTCCTCACACAATTTCCGTACCTCGTATCAGAAAAGCAGATGACATAGACCCAAATGCATTTGAAAATGGTATCGATGATGAAACATTTGCAAAAATAGTTGCTTGTATAAGAATTTCTGTTCCATATACAGGCATGATTATTTCTACAAGAGAATCTCAAAAAGTAAGAGAAAGAGTTTTGGAACTCGGAATTTCACAAATAAGCGGGGGTTCAAAAACAAGTGTTGGCGGATATGCCCATCCTGAAAGTGAATCCGAAGAAGAAACGGCACAATTTGATGTTGAAGACAGACGTACACTTGATGAAATTATAAAATGGCTTATGGAATTAGGTTATGTTCCGAGTTTTTGTACTGCATGTTACAGAGCAGGACGTGTAGGAGAAAGATTTATGGAAATTTGTAAGGATAAACAAATTCATAATTTCTGCCATCCGAATGCATTAATAACTTTAAAAGAGTTTTTAGAAGATTATGCATCAGAAGAAACTTACAAAATAGGAAAAGAATTAATTGAAAGTGAAATAAAAAAACTTGAAAGTTCTCAAATTGTAAAAGAAAAAACTCAGGAATATCTTGAAAAAGTTGAGGATGGAGAACGAGATTTTCGTTTTTAATTTCAAATAAATATCATAAGTTTTAAAAATTTTAAATAATTAGTTGATTTACAAAAAAAGTATATTGATTATAAAAAATCCTTGATGTTAAATTGAGGTATGAGAAGAAGTTTTAAGGCATTAATATTTTTTACTGCTACAGTGATTACATTATTTGCTGTGAATTCTTTCTATGTTTCAATGCATAATCCTATGTTAAGTGAAGATGTAGCAGTAATTAATACTAAAAAAGTCTCTCCTCAAAAATTATTTGAAAAAAATTGGCAAATAGTAAAATCTGAATACTATGATTCAAATTTTAATCACCAAAACTGGAACAAGTGGAAGTCTCATTATCAAAATAAAATCAAAACGGAGGAAGATGCAAAAGTTGCAATAGAAACAATGCTTGCAAGTTTAAATGATCCTTATTCAAGATTTTTAACTGCTGAAGAATTTAGCAAACAAAATAGTTCAATAAATTCTAAAATATCCGGAATAGGGGTTAATATAATAAATGATTCCGGAAAAATAAAAATAATTAATGTCATCGAAGATACTCCGGCCCAGTTTGCTGATTTAAAATCAGGTGACATAATCATTGGTGTTGATGATAAAAAGGTGAGCGGTTTGTCACTGGGAGAGGTATCTTCTTTGGTTAAGGGTCCTGCCAATACGTTTGTAACTCTTGACATTATACGTAACGGAGAAAAAATATTTAAAAAAATTATAAGAAAAGAAATAAGTATAAAAACTGTCAAAAGTAGTAATAATAAGGGCATAGGTTATATTCAAATATCGAGTTTTATCAGTAATTCTACTCCAAATGAATTTATCGAGGCATTAGAAAATACATCTTCATCAAAAGGTTTGATTATAGATTTAAGGGGGAATACCGGTGGTTTGCTTACCAATGCTGTATTTATTGCAAATTTATTTATTAATGAAGGCAATATAGTCAGTATTGTAGGAAGAAATGGTTATCGTTATAAAATAAATGCCCAGCAAACAAATGTAAATATTCAAAAACCGGTAATAATCCTGGTGGATGGATCAAGTGCCAGTGCCAGTGAGATATTTTCAGGGGCAATGAAAGATTATAAAAAGGCAAAACTAATCGGGACAAAAACTTTTGGTAAAGGGATGGTTCAAAAAATTATTTCAATGCCCAATAAAACAGGTTTAAATCTCACTATAGCGAGATACTTAACCCCTTCAGGCAGAGATATAAATAAAAAAGGAATATCTCCGGATATTGAAATAGAATTTACACCGCAAGATATTGAGGCAAATAAAGATGTTCAGCTTGAGGTTGCTCAGAATTATTTGAATGGTATCTTGTCAAAAAAATAAATTGAAATTTTTATAAAAATTAATATTATTTAGATTTGTTTCAAACGTTAAAAATATGAATAAAAAAACTTAATAAATATATTGTTCATACTACACTTATCGTATTTATTTTGAGTCGAGAGTTTCAAGGTATATTTACAAAATATTAAGTTAACATTTATTACAAAAAACATCCATCTTTAGATTAATTTTTGACTCGTTTTATTGCAAGTCAAAAAAATTTATAGTATATTATAAAAAAGCAATTTGGGGAAAGCATGGGTTAATAAAAAACCCACATTATTTAGTAACTGTGCCCTCAATACAAAAAAATTGTATAAGAACCATGCTGATGATGAACGAAATACTCAAATTGCGATGGGAGTGAACTCAAGACAAGAAATTGGGAATAGTTTTCGACGTATACATAAGTATACCAATTTCTGCCTCTTTGTAGATAAAGGAGAGTGTGATGCAAAATATGAAGCAGGAAAATGTGGTACAAATTAAGTCTTCAAATAGTGTAGAACAAAATTCTAATGTAACTAAGCCAAACTTTTTAAATCCGGTTAACCCGATGAATAATGTCGTCGGTATGATTCCTAAAGTTGAGCTTAACGGCATCAAAATTATTAAAAAAGACGGTACTCTTGAAGATTATAATGTTCAAAAAGTTGTATCTGCGGTTAAAAAATCTGCAGCAAGAATGATTATTGAATTTAGCGATAAAGAAATTGAAGATATCTGCAATTTTGTAAATAAAAGTGTTGCGGATACTAATCAAAAAGAAATTGAAATCTTCAAAATGCATTGTATTGTTGAAAATGCTCTCGAAAATTTAAATCCGAAAGTTGCAAAAAGCTACAGAAACTACAGAGATTACAAAATTGATTTTGTAACTATGTTAGATAAAGTTTATCAAGAATCTCAAAGAATTATGTATGTTGGTGATAAAGAAAATTCAAATGCAGATTCTGCTCTTGTATCAACAAAACGTTCTTTGATATTTAATCAGTTAAATAAAGAATTATACAAAAAATTCTTTTTAACAGTTCCTGAATTACAGGCTGTCCGTGACGGATATATCTATATTCACGATATGTCTGCAAGAAGAGATACTATGAATTGCTGCTTGTTTGATGTTGCCGGAGTTTTAAAAGATGGCTTTGAAATGGGTAATCTTTGGTACAATGAACCAAAATCATTAGAAGTTGCATTTGATGTCATCGGTGATATTGTAATGGCTGCAGCAAGTCAACAATATGGCGGATTTACCGTTCCGGAAGTTGACAAAATCCTAGCACCTTATGCTCAAAAAACATATGAAAGACAATATCAAAAATACATTGATATGGGCATAAGTGAAGAAGCTGCTGATAGAGAAGCAACAAAAGATGTTGAAAAAGATTATCATGACGGTTTCCAGGGCTGGGAGTACAAATTCAATACTGTAGCTTCATCTCGTGGTGATTATCCGTTTATTACGGTTACTATGGGCTTAGGAACCGGTAAATTTGAAAAAATGGCATCAATTGTTATGTTGAATGTAAGACGTGAAGGTCAGGGTAAAAAAGGTAACAAAAAACCTGTATTATTCCCTAAAGTTGTATTCTTATATGACGAAAATCTTCATGGTGAAGGTAAAGTTAACTATGATGTATTCGAAGCAGGTATTGAATGTTCTAAAAAGGCTATGTATCCTGACTGGTTAAGTTTAACAGGTGAAGGATATGTTGCTTCAATGTACAAAAAATACGGAAGAGTCGTTTCTCCAATGGGTTGCAGAGCGTTCTTATCTCCTTGGTATGAAAGAGGCGGATTTGAACCTGCTGATGAAGATGATAAACCAATTTTTGTCGGACGTTTTAATATTGGTGCAATCAGCTTGCACTTACCTATGATTTATGCAAAAGCTCAAAAAGAAGGAAAAGATTTCTATGAAGTTCTTGACTACTATATGGAAATGATTAGAGGTTTGCATAAACGTACATATGATTATCTTGGTGAAATGAGAGCGTCAGTAAATCCTCTTGCATATTGTGAAGGAGGGTTCTATGGCGGTCATTTAGGTTTCCATGACAAAATTAAACCTTTGATGAAATATGCAACAGCTTCATTTGGTATAACAGCGCTGAACGAATTGCAGGAAATCTATAACGGCAAATCTCTTGTTGAAGATGGTCAATTTGCAATAGAAGTTATGGAATATATCAACAAGAAAGTTGCACAGTTCAAAAAAGAAGACGGTTATTTATACGCTTTATACGGAACTCCTGCAGAAAATCTTTGCGGTTTGCAGGTAAAACAATTCCGTAAAAAATATGGCGTTGTCGATAAAGTTTCTGATAAACCATATGTATCAAACAGTTTCCATTGTCATGTATCAGAAAAAATTACTCCTATTCAAAAACAGGATTGTGAAAAACGTTTCTGGGATTTGATGAATGGCGGTAAAATTCAATATGTAAAATATCCGCTTGATTACAATACAGAGGCTGTAAAAACTCTTGTATTAAGAGCAATGGATATGGGATTTTATGAAGGGGTAAACCTTTCACTTTCATACTGTGATG
>CACXDL010000049.1 GCA_902766395.1 uncultured bacterium | reverse complement strand
TTTTGTAAAATCGCAATCAGATGAGATTTATCACCGCCATTTGCTGAAATAATTTCATCTAATTTCTTTGTGTCGATTTTACGAGAATATCCTTCTTCTACCATTCTCGCTCCTATCCTATACTATTGTCATTAACCCACAACTATTGCAAAAAGCAATAATTTACTTATAATCTAGCATAAATAAACTAAAAAAATCAAGTAAAAAACCAAAAAATATTTAATTTTAAGGTTTTATAATTGATAATACATATTTATCTTCGGAAAAATATTTTTTTGCGCATCTTTGAATATCTTTAACCGAAACTTTTTTTATTTGCTCTTTGATATTATCAAGATAATTGAAACCTAATCCCAATACATCATATTTCGCAAAACTACATGCCTGCTGGATATTAGTTTCAGCCAAAAACTCATACTTTCCGATAATATTAGTTTTTGCGTTATCAAGTTCTTCTTGTGAAACTTCAATATTTCGAATCTTATCCATTTCTTCATTGAAACCTTGTAAACAAGTATCAATATTTCCGGCTTCTGTTGCGATATATATCATAAAATTACCGGCAAGCTTGTAAGTTTCATAAGAACTTCTTACGACATAAGCAAGACCTTTTTTATCCCTTAATTCGAGGAATAATCTTGAAGATAAACCACTTGCCCCAAGTATAATATTAAGCAGGATAATTGCAGGATAATCAGGTTCGCCATACGTCGGGACTAACCATCCCTTTATAATATGTGCTTGATTCAAATCACTTTTTGTATTTTCAACTTTTTTTATTTCTTCAAGTTCGGGTTTTGTTATCATAAAGTTTGTACTCGTTGCAATCGGCAATTTTCCTATAGTTTCCTCTATTTGAGGAAGTATATCATCCAGCGGAAGCGTTCCGACAAGTGCAAGACTTTTTTTGCTGTTATTTAATATATATTTAAAAGCATCAATTGTATCTTCTTTTGTTATATTTTCAAGATTTTCAAGAATTTTTACTACAGAATTGCCATAATAATGATTTTCAAACATCTTTCTGTAATATGAATCCATAGCAGCTGTTCTTGGAGAATCCAATTCTGCTGAAATTTCACCTGCAAGTTTTGTACGTTCTTTCTCAAATTCTTCAAATGTTGAATTTTTTAAAATATCATCCATTAATTCAACCGCTTTTGAGAAGTCTTCATTTAAACAAACAAATTTTATTCGCAAATAATTTGGAAACAACTCACTAGAAAAATCTATTGCATATTTTTCAAATTCGTTTGCTAACTGCTCTGAATTATATTTTTTCGTTCCCTGAAGCAACAACCTTGCCATCAATGTATATATACCTGCTGATTTTTCAGGTTGATTTATGGAAAAATTAAGACACAATGCCATTCTTGGAGTATTGTCATTTCTTTTATATATATATTCTATATTATTAGTTAACTTTGATATTTTATTTTTCATCATTTCCCCTCTTATGTATAAATATTAACACACAATTTATAAAAAAATCAAAAAGTATAAAATAGTTTGTATAAATAGCTGGAAATATGATATACTATTTTCTGTTATGGTTAGCAGAGTAAAGACAGGGACAGTAATAGGACTAAACGCCTATGAAGTTTGGGTAGAGACAGACATTATAAATTCTTTACCCTCGATTTCAATAGTAGGTCTGCCGGATAACGCAATAAATGAGGCCAGAGACAGAGTAAAATCTGCTATTAAGAATTCCGGATTTACATTCCCTGCAAAAAAAGTTGTAATAAACCTTGCTCCTGCCGACTTGAAAAAAAACGGAACAAGTTTTGATTTGCCAATTGCGATTGGAGTTTTGATTGAAGAAGAAGTATTAACTTCAGAGCAGGTACAGGATTATGCCTTCATTGGAGAATTAGCTCTTGATGGCTTAATAAGACCCGTATCAGGGGTTTTACCTTTAGTTTTAGGGCTCAAAAATGCAGGAATAAAAAATGTTATAGTCCCAAGTATAAATGCAAAAGAAGCAGCCTTAATTGAAGGTATAAATGTATACGGGGCTCAACATTTATCTGATGTTGTTTCACATTTTACGGAAAATAAAATTTCGCAAACAAAAGTCAATGTAAGAGAATACCTTTGTGATGGCACAATATCAGATTTCGAATATGATTTTAAAGATGTAAAAGGTCAGCATAAAGCAAAAAAAGCGCTCGAAATTGCCGCAGCCGGGGGACACAACATACTAATGATAGGTTCTCCTGGCTCCGGGAAGACATTGATGGCAAAATGCTTTGCTTCAATTTTACCGCCATTGGAAATGGAAGAAGCACTTGAATTAACTAAAATTTACAGTGTCTCCGGACTTTTGCCTCCTGAAAGGCCTCTTGTAACGCAAAGACCTTTTCGATCGGTTCATCATACCGCATCTGCAAACGGCATTATCGGTGGCGGCAGTAACCCTAAACCAGGAGAAATTACACTAGCACACAGAGGAGTTTTATTTCTTGATGAAATGGTAGAATTCCCAAGAAATGTTTTAGAAGTATTAAGACAACCGATAGAAGATGGTGAAATTGTAATATCAAGAGCACAACATTCCGTAAGATACCCTGCAGATTTTATGCTTTTAGGTGCGATGAACCCTTGTCCATGCGGTTTTTTAGGGGATAAAGAAAAACAATGTTCTTGCTCGGATTTCCAAATAAATCGGTATCTTGCAAAACTCTCAGGACCATTATTAGACAGAATTGATTTACAAATTGATGTTCCACGCTTAACATCAGAAGAATTGGTTAATTCTACAACCAGGGAAGAATCTTCTGCAACAATAAGAGCCAGAGTTATAAACGCCAGAAAAATTCAACTTGAGAGATACAAAAATGAGGATATTTTAACAAATTCAGAATTAACCTCCAAATTAATTAAAAAATACTGCCAAATAAATGATAGTTTGAAAGAACTTCTTAAAGCCGCAGCAATTAAATACCAGCTTTCAGGAAGGCGATATGACAGAATCTTAAAACTCGCAAGAACTATTGCAGATCTTGATTCAAGCAAAGAAATAGGACAAATTCATCTTATGCAGGCACTTCAATACAGAATGTTTAATATTGAAGATTACGGTAAATAGTTTCTTTCTTTAATCTTGGTTAACAAATCTTTTAGTAAATTTGCTTTTTCACTACCAATAATTGTGAAACTGAAATCGCCGCTTGCAGTATTTATAATAAAGTCTGTCTGTTGAAAAATTACCATTCTGTTATTAAGGAAAAATATTATATGAGGCTTATATTCTCTTGAAGCAAAATTTTTAATCTCCAAAAAATTAATTACCTCGCTATTTATAGTCATATTATCATCATTTACTTTTACCTGTGGTGAAAGTTTAAGTTTTTTAAGCATTAAAAATCTCGGAATGTGCAGTGATGTAACTACAATACAACCAATTATCGCAGCAGCAACACTTATGCGATGAAGAAAACAAAGATACGCCAAAAAACATATTAATATTATGTATAAAGTCCAAATACCGGTTATAATCATAACCGGGCGTTCGTCTTTCTGAGGTTGAAGGTAATCTTTTTTCATTATTTAATTATTTTCTCCTTCAATCTTAAAAACAATTCACTCGCATATTCCATTTTTAATATTAAATTTAGAGGAACATAAACTAATAAACAAACAAATGCTATAAATATCAGTTTTAAAGTTTCAAAAGGAATTTTTGACAGATGAACAATTTTATCGTATTCATATGCAGCAAAATAGCAAACAACTCCTGCTATAACACCTGAAATGACCATTTTCAAGAAATTTATAAATAGCGATTTGTAATCCATTTTCATTTTTCTTGTTATAAAATATCCAAGCACACAGGCATTAAACAACGTTACAAGAGAAGTCGAAAGGGTAATTCCACCAATACCAAAATGCATCTTACTAATCAATATCCAGTTTAATAGGACTTTTAAAACAATTGATGAAAACGCAACAGCAAATGGAGTAGCAGAGTCATTAAAAGAATAAAAAACTCTCGTTATTGAATCTCTGAAAACATAAGGAATTATTGAAACAGATAAAAACCAAAGTGCTTCTGTTACCATAAATGTTGCAGTCGAATCAAATTCTCCATGTTCAAAAATTAATCTGACTGCATCATATCCAACAGTTAAAATACCTATAATAATTGGTATTGCTCCAAAAAATAATACCCCAACGCCCTTATTAAAATAATTTTTTATACCTTCGTAATCATTGTCCCCAACCAGTCTTGCAAAAATCGGAAATAACGGAACAAGAAATGCCGTTACCAAAATTCCAACCGGAAACTGGAAAATTCTGTTTGCATAACCAATTGCAGTCCAAGCTCCCTCAGAAATCGAAGATGTAAAAAACATATCCACATATATGTGAATCTGACCGACAGTAGAACTTAAAACCGCAGGGAATAACAATTCTCCAATTTCTTTAAAATGGAGATTATTTGCAAATGCAAAATTCGGTTTTAACCTATAGCCTAATTTTCTTATATTCGGATACTGAATTATTAATTGTAAAAAAGCACCAACCGTTGTTGCCCATGCAAGAGCAAGTCCTTTACTGTCATTCGGAACCGCAATTACAATACCAATAATCGCCAAACT
>CACXDL010000048.1 GCA_902766395.1 uncultured bacterium | reverse complement strand
TCTTTTTATGGTGGGCGATGCGGGACTTGAACCCACGACCCCCACAATGTCGATGTGATGCGCTACCAACTGCGCCAATCGCCCACAAACTTATTCAATTTTTGCGCTTCAACCGAAACGCTTCGCTTTTTCGGGGATGCGCTACCCCTCTCCTCGGATGATACTTAATCATCCTCGTCGGCAGAGTGCCAATCGCCCACAATATTCAATTATTTGAAAACTTCGTTTTCAAAGGCTGCGCTACCCCTCTCAAGAAAACTTGACATTTAGTCAACTTTTCTTTCGGCAGAGTGCCAATCGACCACAATATTTCTTATTTCCAACGATGGTTTCGCTCCTGTGGTACTCAGGACTCTCGTCCTTGCGTTCCTACGTCGCCTATATTATGTTACGTGCCCTGCCGTCTCGCTTATGCGAGCCGCTCCGGCACTTCACACCGGCTTTCGCTTTGCCAATCGCCCTCTATATCCGTACGATATCGACATAATCCTAACAAAAAAACACTTCACTGTAAAGTGTTAAATAATATTAACAAAACTTTTCTTTTTAGCAAATTTTATAAAAAATTATTTTTTATATGGGTAAGAAAGTGTGTGATGTTTTTATGGAAAGGTAGGTTAATATGACAAGTATTGCTCCTGTTAATGTATGGACTCCGGCATTAATACAAATGGACAAAGATTTAAAAGAAAAATATGGTGAAAATGCACATACAATCCCGGGAAACGGATTTGCACCGCCAAAAACAAAACAACCAAAACGTCCTTGGGTTCTTGATGAAACTTTACCAAAAATAAAACCACCAACAGATATTATGACAGAAGCGGCAAAAAAACGTGCAGTTGAAAGAGCAAAAAATAAGCCTGATGAAGAAAGAACATTCTTGGATTATTTGATTTTGGCTCAGGATAAAATTGACGAATTCAGAAAGAAAAATCCGGGCGTTATATATTTGGCATAAATTTTAGAAAGCGATGAAATAATTTTCATCGCTTTTATTTTACAAATTGCCTGAGAACATATATTGAAATATAATTTTCTTATGAGAAAATTCGATTTTTTCAATCAATATAGGGATCCGGTTATTGTTATTAAAGACCAGAATGAAGTCGTCTTTAAAAACAACACTTTCTGCCACGTTTTTAAAAATTTTGGCAGTTTAAAAAAATTTGCACATTTGATGAATTTTGAAATGTGTCCAATGGATAGTGAAAATATTGATCTTTATTCTCCTATTTTTCAGGCAATTGAATCAAAAGAGAACTTTTTTGCAAGAATATCATACTCTCCAACACCGACAGATACAGTATACTTTGACATGACAACTGTAAAAAGGGGAAACTACACTATCTTTTTCTTTACAGACGTAAGTTCAGATATTTTATTAAAAGATAACCAAAAAGAAAGAAATGAAATCCAAAAAAAACTTGAAAAATTGCAGGAAGAAAACAACGAACTTGAAATTATAAGGCAGAAAGCACAAACTCAAGCTTTTAAAATAGCACTTATTAATAAAGTTTCAAATATTATAAGAGAATCAATGGATATATCAATAATCTTAAATTCCGTATTAAAGGAATTAGCGATTATGTTTGGATGTTTCAAAGCTTACTATGCATCTTATTCAAACGATAACTTGCTAATTGAAGAAACTTTCGGAGAACTACCTCAGGAAAAAAACATCAAATTTGATGACTTTGTCATGAATAAAATTAAATCCGGCAAAATATCAACTGGATACTCTCTTGTTGAATATATAGGCGCTCAGCCATTTAAACAATCCGTTTTAAGAATTATTGTTCCTATTTTTCATATGCAAAAAATGATAGGGGTTCTAGTACTTTTAAGTTACCAAAAAAGGGAATTAAATGAGGAAATAGAAATTCTTGATGCCGTTTCCTCGCAACTTGGAAACGCAATAATAAGAGCAGAACTTTATCATAAAAATGCACAAAACGTAATGGATTTAAAAAAAGCACTCACAGAGCTTAAAGAAACTCAATTGCAACTTATAAATTCTGAAAAAATGGCTTCACTCGGTCAACTTGTTGCCGGTATTGCACATGAAATAAATACACCTGTTGCTTCAATTAAATCAAACAATAATATTCTGGAAAAATTATCTTCGCAAATTGAACAGCAAGACATCAGAGAAATGTTCACCCAAATAAATTCTATAGATAAAGAAGCAATAAAAAGAATAAGTGATATAGTTGTATCTCTTAAAAAATTTGTAAGACTTGATGAAGCAGAATTACAAGACGCAGACATAAATAAAGAAATTGACCTGACTTTGGAAATTATAAGGCATGAAACAAAAAATAAAGCAAAAATTATAAAAAATTATAGTAATATTCCAACGATTAAATGCTACCCGAATATGCTTAATCAAGTTTTTACAAATATACTGATAAATGCATGTCAGGCTATAAAAGAGAATGGGGAAATAAATATTACAACAGAATACAATGATAAAAACATATTTATTAAAATTAAAGATAATGGTACCGGAATACCAAAAGAACAAATAAATAAAATTTTCACAGCCGGATATACTACAAAAGGTGTAGGAGTTGGCACAGGCTTAGGGCTTGCAATTAGTCAAAAAATCATAGACAAACATAACGGCAAAATCAACGTTATCAGCGAGGTTGGGAAAGGAACCGAGTTTATTATTACTCTTAATAGGTAGTAATAATATATTAAGAAACCTTAACATTTCTGCCCACTAAAGACAGTTATTTTGGACATTATTATAAAAACATTTACTTAAAATTATTAAAATAATATAACTGACCGAAGAATTTAGCCTAAAAATGTGATAATATGTAAATACTGAGCGAATAAGTGTCAGTGTTACCCTTAATAATTTCTAACCAGTGTTGAAGGTAAAGGAAATAATTACAAAGATATGGATTGTAAACAAAGTTAACAAAAATATAACAAAAAAAGCAATAATATTCGCAAAAAATTTTTTATATAGAAGTAAGTAGTGTGAATATTATTTGTAGTGTCGGAGGAAAGTAATGACAATTAGTGTGAACAGCAAGAAAAAACAAGTAAAAAAATCATTTGATGAATTATTAAACGATTTAACAACAAGTAACTCAGAAAAAGTAAGATACAACGCCGCAAGAATTTTAGGCGAAATGGGAGACTCAAAAGCTGTTGAACCTTTGATTGATGTTTTAAAACATGACAAAAACGGTTCAGTAAGATTGTATGCAGCTCGTGCGTTAGGTGAACTTGGCGATTGCGCTGCAACAACTCACTTAATCGAATCACTGCGCGAAGACAGAAATGTTGACGTTAGAGTGCGTGCAGCTCGTGCATTAGGTCGTTTAGGCGGCGCTATTGTAGTTGAACCATTAGTAGAAGCATTAAACGATGAAAACCCTCAGGTTTGTATTACAGCAACTGATGCTTTAATTGAAATTGGTGATGTTGCAACTGACGCATTGATGAAATCATTAGATCACGAAAAAGTTAATGTAAGATGCGATGCAACAAGAGCATTAGGTGAAATCGGAAACAAAAAAGCTGTTGATAAAGTTATCAATATGTTATATGACGAATGGGTTAACGTAAGAATCTATGCAGTTACTTCATTAGGTAAGTTAAATGACACAAAAGCAGTTCCTGCATTGATTGATGTTATGAAAAACCGTAAAGAAAACGAACTTGTTAGAGCAGGAGCAGCAGCAGCTTTAGGTGTTCTTAGAGACCAAAGAGCTTTAATGCCACTAAGAGAATTGATTATGGAAGCTGAAGAATTAGGTGAACTTGAAGATACAGCTTTAAAATCATTCAAAAAAATTATGGCTGCTAACTGGCAATCAATTCCGGGTGCTAATCCTCAGAAAAAACCTGCAACAACATTCTAATAGAATAAAGGTTTATAGCAAAAAGGCTGACTTATTAAAGTCAGCCTTTTTGCTACACTCCATTCTTTTTGTAATAACTATTACAAAGGAATAGAAACACCAGCGTTTATACCGATATTTGATTTATTTATATTTCCAAAATCATATATTTGACCTTCGACAAAAACGCTTGCATTAGCGATTTTAGTACTTACACCTGCAAAAACACCAGCTTCAGGTTTAATTTTGCCTGTTCCGTAGTTCAATTTTGCAGCTGCATACGGAGTTGTATATATGCTTGTATTTTTCGCAACCGGTATATTTAAGGTTACCGGTTGAACTCTTAATTGAACGGTCTGAGAGTCGTTATTGACATTATGCCTAAGCCTGAACCCGCCACTAAATGGAGTTTGTCCGTATTTTACAGAGCCTTTGACATCAGCTATCATACCTGCAGAATTATCACCAAGAGAAGTTCCAAGACCAAGATAACCTCCTAACGAAGCATTACCCTTTGTATATTTGACTTCAACCCCTTCTGTTGAAAAGTTTGACCCATCAAGATTTTGGAAAGTTGAAGCTGATACTACTGTATTAACAGACATTTATTATCCCCTTGTATATCCCCTGTATTTATATAAAGTATTTATACAAATAGAAATTGCCTGCTAAAAAAAAGAAGTTACAATATGTAACTTCTTTTTTATTATTATGCCAAAAGTTTATCTGCCAGTTCCGTTTCTAATCTACCGTTTAAGGACTTATTTACTTTTTGTAACTTCTGTGCAATTAATTCCATTTCCGGAGTCCAGACAAAGTTATCGTTTACATATTTTTCAGCTTTTTCATAATCCTCATCTATTTGAATTCTGACAATTTCTGACAACATTTCTTTTGCTGCCGGAACAACTTTATCTATATTTACATGAATTTTTTCATCAGATGTAATTTCATATACACCCCGATCATACATAAATTTATTTTGCATAACTGTACGAACTCTGTGAGCCTGAGACATCGTCGGTTTTGATTTTAAGAAATTATCAGCAACAAAAGTTACAATAATTTGAAGTCTTTGTTCAGGAGTATACATACCAAGTTCTGTAAGCAGATCTACAAAAGCCAATGCTCCCATATCAGCCTTATTTTCTTCAATGATATTTCTGTATTTACCAAGTTTTTCACTTCCTTCTTTTGGTCCGAGGGAATGCGCATTTTCATGCCCGATAGTAAACCAGTGATCGGCCTCATCCAGATAATATTGGTGCTGATTTTTATCTAAAATGGCATCTAAACGCTCCTGCAATTTTGACATATCACTTATAAAGCGTATTTGCCTGTGATAAACATTTCTTCTTCCCCCTCCTATCGTCAAAGATAATTTATCAGAATTAGGCAGGTTTTCAGCAAGGGTTATTCCTCCTCGATACTCACCCACATCGCCACCGGCATAAACCATATCAACATCAACCATAGTCTGCTCAGAATCTGCTTCTGCCGAAATAGTTTGAGTATATTCATTATTAAACGGCATGTTATCAGCCAATACCGGTAAATACTTCTTGATTGCCAATAAGGTTTCTGTACCTTTTTTATTAATAATCCCAACTCTGCCACCAAGAAAGTCTTTTGGTATAGGAGAAATATTATGTTCTTTTAGTAAAGCTGAAAGTTCTTCATTTTCAACAATTGTTCCTGTCATTTCATCTTCATAATTTTCTCTTGTAATAGTAAACTCCAATGGGGTATCTTGTAGTGTTGCCCATTTTTTATCGGCATAAGCATCCAACATAGGATCTGCTTTTCTCAATGCTTTTGCCTGAAGTTTTAAATATTCGTTAAAGTCTTCATTTGTTGAAACACTTGCAGCTTTTTCAATTTCATCTGCTATTTTTGCAAAATCATCTTTAAAATAATCAATATAATCAATACCTCTAAGATCTTCTCCTTGTCTTATAACCATTGAGCGCTGAGTAAGAATATTTTTTACTTCTTCAATTTGTCCTTCTTTAATCATTCGAATTAAAACAGAATGAAATTCTTCTTTTGACAAATCTTCAGGATACACACCTTTACCGGGTTTTTGCACAATACCTTTTGCTAAATTTATAGGAGTCGACATTGAGTCAATTGCATTCATACCCTTTTGAGCATCAAAAAGAATTTTAGTCAATTTTGCCTGTTCATTTCCCTTTTTAATTTCATCTTCTAAAAATGCTTTAAATTCTAAATTGTATTTACAATCTATTTGCATATTTATTTTTTCCAAAATTACAGCAGCCCTGACTAAATATTTTAATGCCTCTTTATCACCATCTGCCAATGCTAAATATTCCGGAGCATCTGATTTTAAAAATTTTTTAGTAGTTAAATAATCCTTATGAGTCCTTTTTTTCAATTCATCCATTGATAAATTTAATTCAAATTTGTTCATACTCTCTCCTTATAATATTTATAAGATAATTATAACACTCATTAAAAAAATTAACAGTACAGATTGTGTCAAAATATGCAAAATTTGCTATAATGAAACTATGGATAATATAGAACAGAATTATGATGATTTTATATCTACAGTAAGCCATGAGTTGAGGACTCCATTAACATCTATAAGAGGTTTCTCTCAGACAATGCTTGCATCATGGGATAAACTGGATGACGAAAATAAGAAAAAATTTTTAAAAATTATTGAAGAACAATCCCAAAGACTAATTCATCTTGTAGAAAATATGCTTGCCGTAACTAAGATAAATTCGACAAAAAATACTTTTATATACAATGAATTTGATGCAAAACAAATAATTGAACAAACAACAATGATTGTTAAAAATCAATATAAAGACCATAATTTTGAAATAAAAACGCAGGGAAATATACCGAAAATTTTTGCCGATAAAGATAAATTTCAGCAAATAATGACAAATTTAATTGAAAACAGTGCAAAATATTCTCCGGAAAAATCTACCACCGATATTGTCATTTCTACAGAGAATGAAAAAGTTATTATTAAAGTTTCAAATCTCGGAATTGGAATTGATGAACAGGATTATGAAAAAGTATTTACAAAATTTTCAAGAATAGATAATCCTTTAACAAGAAAAGTACAGGGTAGCGGGCTGGGATTATACATAACAAAGAATCTCACAGAAAAAATGGGAGGAGAAATCAGTATCAACTCTGTTTCACTTGAGAATCAAAAAGATTTGAGTAAAATAACATTCACTCTAAAAATGCCGGTTAAAACCCTTGAAGAACAAGCGAGGATAAAATGCAATCAGTAACTTTAATAATTGATACAAGACTAGAACTTTCTACAAAATATAAAAAATTGCTGGAAAATTCCAACAACAGGGTTATTATTTCTAGGGATTTGATAACCTCAATAAAAATTATTAAAGATTCTGAACCAGATTTGATAATAATTTCTGATAGTTTTGATAATGATTTGTCTGATTTTTGCAAACAAGTAAGGGCTCTGACTTATAATATGCGTCCTGTTATTGTCGCAATGTCAAAGTCTGCGGATTTTAATGACAGAATTAACGTACTAAATAGCGGAGCTGACGATTTTCTTTCTGAACCTGTAAACTCTAAAGAATTTCAGGTCCGAATGAATGCACATTTGCGCAGAGAGTATGAATCTAACATGGATACAAAATTGTTCCTGCCAAATAAAAATTACACATTAAGAACAATCAAAAGAACCATAACCCAAGAAACACCTTGGGCAATGTTATACATCAAAATAGAAAATTTTGAAGAATATAAACAGGCATACACAGAACTTGCCTCAGACAAACTTTTGCAAACATACGGAGCAATTATAAAAGCATCTCTGTCAGAAAATGATTATGTCGGACAACTTGAAGAAAACGTCTTTTTTGTTATTACAGACCCTCTGAAGGCGGAGAATGCCGCTCGTTTTTTGACTTTTGCATTTGATTCTGTTGTAAATAAATTCTATGCCGAACACGACCTCAACAGAGGATATATGATTTTGCAGGGAGATGATTTCGCAGGCAAAAGAGCCTCCTTTGTGCATTTTACAATTAGTGCAATCACAAATGAAGTTAAAAAATACGATAATATAAATCAAGTATTAGATGGTCTAATTCAGTTAAATCAACTGGCAAATTTGCCGGACAAATCTAACTACATAATTGACAGACCAAAAATTACAGCCCCAAATAGCATACAAGAAAAAGAATACAATAAGGAAATTCTTATATTTGAATCTGATAATGCACTTTCTACACTGCTAAATACTATTCTAAAATTACAGGGATACAACACCTGCATAATGGATAGTTATGACATCCCAAACATATCAGAACCCCCTGCACTCATAATTATAGATGCCGGTGACTTAGAGAAAAAAAATGGTCTGAATTTATGCTACAAACTTAAACAAACAGAGAAACTAAAAAACACAAAAATTATTGTAACTTCAATAATTCATGACAAAGAACTTATTTTAAACACCGGCGCAGACCTGTACTTACCAAAACCATACGAAATTCCAACCCTTATAAAATGGATTGATAAACTTATACAAGAATTCAATAAATAATAAAAATTTATTTAACCTAAGATGCTATCCAATAAATCTGCGTTTCTTGAAGCTTGTTCCATTTGATTTTTAGATAATCTGCGCATGTAGTTTTTCAAAGCTTCACGAATAAGTTCACTTCTTGTACGACGTTCAGAATCTGCCAAACCATCCACTCTGTTTAAAAACTCATCTGGCATTGTAATCAAAACTTTTGCCATATAAAACCTTTCCTCTTAAAACACTTACTAACCCGTACACAGTATAACACATCAAACATATTTTATCAATAAAACCTGTTAAAATTATGATATAATTACAGTATGAACGAGCGTTTGAAAGAAAGTTTGAAAATGCTGCCCGCACTTCCGGGATGTTACATATATTACAACTCAGATAATGAAGTAATATATGTTGGCAAGGCAAAAATTTTAAAACGAAGAGTGAAATCTTACTTTAACAGAAAGCATCATGACAGCGTTAAAGTAAATATCCTTGTTTCACAAATTGATCATTTGGAATTTATCATAACAAATTCAGAAGTTGAAGCCCTTATCCTTGAGAGTCATTTAATAAAGAAACATAAGCCAAAATACAATATCCTCCTAAAAGATGATAAAAAATATCCGTATTTTTTAATCACTGATGAAGATTTTCCAAGAATCCAAATTGTCAGAAAAAGAAATATAAATAAACTAAAAGGGCGCTATTACGGACCATATACAAATATTGGAGCAATGCATTCAACTTTGGATTTTCTAAAAAAAATATTTCCGCTAAGACAATGTAAAACTCCAAGATTTAAATCAAGACCATGCCTGTATTATTCTATTGGCAAATGCCTTGCACCCTGTCAAAACCTTGTAACAAGTGAAGAATATAAAGCCGTTGTTCATCAGGCAGAACTGTTTTTATCAGGAAAACAATCAGAACTGCTTAAACAATTGATGGAGCAAATAAAAAAATATTCTGATTCCGAACAATTTGAAAAAGCCGCAAAATTAAGGGATAGTTATCTTGATTTACAAAAAACACTTGAAAAACAAAAAGTTGTATATGAAAATACAAAACTGAATGAAGACATTATTTCGATCGCTCACGACAATGGCATCTTAGTTATTGTTATTATGATGATTAGAGAAGGAAGACTTATAGATAAAAAAGATTTTACTTATGAAGTGGAAGAAAATGATAAAATAGAATTTTTTGAAACATTTTTCAAAGAATATTATTCCACTTTGGCACTAAGTTATCCTGACAGAATAGTTTCTGATGCATTAGAATCAGTAGGAAACAAATCTCTATACGAAGAATGGCTTAAAATTATTTCGTATAAAAATATAAAAATAAGCTATGGAAAATCTGCTCAGGGAAAAGAATTACAGAAATTAGCAGATAAAAATACCCAAGTTATTTTAAATAATGCAAAACTTTCTAAAATGTCCAAAATTAATGAAGATTTTAATAACATTGGTTCATACCTAAAAGAAAAATTAAGTCTTAACAACTTCCCATACAGAATGGAATGCTATGATATCTCACATATTCAGGGAACTAACACTGTTGCATCTATGGTCACTTTTATAAATGGACTTAGTAAAAAATCAGAATATAAAAAATTCAAAATTAAATCAACTGAAGGAAAACCTGATGATTTTATGTCTATGAAAGAAGTATTAACAAGACGTCTTTCCCACCTTGGAGAAAAAGGATGGGACAAACCGGATTTAATAATTATCGATGGGGGCAAAGGACAATTGTCAAGCGTTATGCAAATAGTGAAAGAAATGAATATAAAAGGAATTGATTTTGTCAGCCTTGCAAAAAGAGAAGAAGAAGTCTTCTTACCAGACAAATCAGAATCTATACTTCTTCCAAGAGAATCCAGTGCATTGTTTTTAATCCAAAGAATAAGAGACGAAGCACATAGATTTGCTATAACCTATCATAGAAATCTTAGAAGCAAAAAGAGTATTTCTTAATTATCTAAACTTTCTGAATGAAGATTTAAAATAAGCCTTCAGGTCTTTTTTGATATCATCAACCGATACTAAATAATCGGTAGACTTAAGACCTTCGTCCGCTTTTTCCATTTCATAATCCGATGTTAATTCTTGATCACCGGTTGAATTCTGCATTAATTCTTCAGCAGTCATTAGTCCTCTTTTTTTACGATAGTCAATTTTTGGGGCATCACGTTTTACTTCATCTGCTTCACCTTCTTCATACTCTACCTTTTGAGAACCCCCATCATCTTCTTCTGCAGAAACTAAGTCATTCAAATGAGTATATATCTCATTTAAATCATATATTACAGAACTATTGCCCAGCCATTTTCTCACATATCTTTCATCCGGTCCCAACCCACCTTCGGTTTTAGTACCTTCTTTAATATTATATATTGCCTCAGAAATACCAATAGTTACAATCACATGAGGAAACTTTATTGTGGTACTCATTTTTAATTTTAAATTATTATATTTTGATGTATTCAAGTTTACTGAATCGTGAGCATTTTCCTGTTGTTTAATAATAGATTCCTGAAGTTTTGTCGCTAATTCATGTAAAGTGTTCATATATTTCTCCTGATTAATTATTTAAACTATGTATTGGTGCAGGAATTCTGCCTCCTCTTTTTACAAAAAGTGAAGAAGACAAATTACTTACCGGCATAACAGGAGCTTCTCCAAGTAACCCTCCGAAAGAAACACTTTCTCCAACAGATTTACCAATAGCCGGGATTATCCTTACAGCAGTCGTTTTTTTGTTTATCATTCCAATAGCCATTTCATCAGCAATTATGCCCGCAATGACATCATTTGGAGTATTACCCGGAATAGCAATCATATCTAAACCGACAGAACAAACTGAAGTCATGGTCTCTAGTTTTTGTATATTTAAATATTCTTTTTGAGCTGCTTCAATCATTCCCGCATCCTCAGAAACAGGAATAAATGCACCTGATAGTCCTCCCACATGGGAGCTTGCCATTATACCACCTTTTTTGACAGCATCATTCAACATTGCCAAAGCAGCAGTTGTTCCATGCGCTCCTGCATGTTCCAAGCCCATAGCCTGGAATATACCGGCTACACTATCACCAATAGCAGGAGTCGGAGCCAAAGACAAATCTATAACACCAAAAGGAATATTCAATCTTTTTGACAATTTTCGACCGATTAATTCACCTGTCGAAGTAATTTTATAAGCAGTTTGCTTGATTTTATTTGCAAGTTCACTCATATCAGCATCCTTATCTAAATCAGCAACAGCCGCCCGAACGACTCCCGGGCCTGAGACTCCAACATTTAGAGCACACTCTGGCTCCCCAAAACCACAGAATGCACCTGCCATAAACGGATTATCACCTGGAACGTTACAAAATACAACCAGCTTTGCAGCCCCTATACTATCAAAATCTTTTGTCAATTCTGCACTTTTTTTAATTATTTCGGACATTTTTAAAACTGCATCCATGTTTATTCCGGCTTTGGAAGATGCGACATTGACAGAAGAACAAATCCTTTGGGTAGCTGATAATGCCTCAGGAATACTTTCTATAAGCATTTCATCGCCTTTTGTCATACCCTTCTCTACTAATGCACTAAAACCACCGACAAAATTGACCCCAACTTCCTTTGCCGCGGCATCTAAAGTTTTTGCGATTTTTATATAATCAGCATTTTTACAAGATTCGCCCAATATAGATACAGGAGTAACAGCTATACGCTTATTGATAATAGGAATTGAATATTCGTCTGCCAATTCATCAGCATATCTTACAAGATTTTTTGCATAATTCAATATTTTTGAATATATATTATCACACAACCTGTTATTATCCTCGGAAATACAATCCCTTAAACTTAACGCTAAAGTAACCGTGCGGATATCAAGGTTGTATAATCTTATCATATTTATAGTTTCTAATATATTTGTCTCTTTTATCATATCTTTAACCCAAAAGCTGACGCGACATTCCAGTTTTTAACTTTTAATTTTATCTCTACTCTACGACTTTTTGTATAATCTTCTTTTCCATTTACCAATATTGGTTCGTTGTAGCTTTTACCCTCCACCACTATTATCTTTCTAAATGCGGAAGCATTCTTTTTGTCATAATTGGTTTTCAATATATAAGCTGCAACAGAATTTGCCCTACGCAAGCTCAAATCCATATTCTTTATAAATTGTTCATCAGGAGATTTAACACCTGAAAAGGTTTGCGAATCAGTATGCCCTTCAACAGCAATATTCTCAATATCCTTTGAAATGTTCTCATTAGAAAATATTGTATTTATGTATATTGGTGCTAATTTTGACAATAAATCTTTTCCCTGAGTCGTCAAAACCGAACTATTCAAATCAAATAATGCTGCCGCTGGAATTTCTAAATCTCCTGTCATTTTGTTGATTTTTACATCAATATTAGATTCTTTCAACGCAGCCTCAATTTGTTTCGACATTTCTATCTTCATTTTTTGCTGATTTATAGATTGTTGTGAAAAACCTGTCATTGCAATTACAAATAACATTATGAATATTATCGCTAACCCCAACATTAAATCAGACATAGTCGTCCAAAATATATTTCCGGTTTCTTCATTATCTGTTATTTTTTTTGAATAAATTTTATTCATTATAACAACCCTTTGTTTTAAAACAACTCGTCTACACTATCTTGTTTAGCTTTAGAAGTTTTTATTTCTTGTAATTGCTTATTTAATTGATTAATTCCATAAATTATGTTTTCCAAATACGGAACCATATTTGTTATAACAGATTCATTAAATGCATCTTTAAAATGAACGGGTAATTTGCCAATTAAATTTGATGCAGAATTATTCTGGATCTTTGATTCACGCAACAATTCATATAAAAATTTTTCTGATGATATACTCGCGAATAAATCACTTATAGAATTTTGTATAGATGCTAGTGGAGATTTACACAATATATTATAAAATATTTTTTCAGACAACAAATAGGTCAAAGATGAAGCAACTGCGATAACAGATACCAAAGCTGCGGATTGCATACCCATCATAAAAGCAGCAACAGACTCAACTGTTTTTTCTTGAGTTGAAAAATCTATAGCACCAAAAGCAATCGCTATTTTCAAAAATGTAAAAAGAGGACCACAACCTGTTAATATAGTTGGCATTACCTGAATGATCTTATTGTTAAATTTTGAAGTTATAAGTATCTCTTCATTGAAAAAATACAATGGATCAACAGTAGTCTGAATATTCTGTACGGTTGTTGATACATCCTCATATAAAAGTTCCTCTCCATCTTTTAGTGCAACTGATTCTGAAAAAACAAGAGTATTTCTAAACTCTGACCATACAGAAGAAACATACGGATTTGCTTGCATCCATGAATCGATTTCGTTAAAACGAAAATTTAAATCCGATTTTTTAAAATCCGATAAATAATTTTTTATTTTCTTTAATTCGGAATTCACTTTAATATATTTTATAAAACAATATAACAATGAAGATACAAAAAGAAGCAATACAAATAATATTGAAATATCAGAAAATATGCTTATGAAACTCATAACTGTACTCCTTTGCTTTAATATTAGCATGTTTAAAGACTTTGGGCAAATCTTTAATCTGTAATAAATTTTATAAAAATACTAACATATTTACCAATAAGAACTAATACAAAACTTATAATAAAGTCATATAATACTTTAAGACCGCTCTGAGCACCAAGCCAGGTTTTTATAAATTCTATCCCGGAATTTCTGAATAAACTTATAAGAAGCATATACAACAAGCCACATGCGTGAATTATCAAAACCGCAGCTAGTGAAGCCAAAAACATATTTAAAAATGAATATTTTTTCTTCAATATTGTTCCGGCAACCAAAACAGCAGGCAAATATGCTAATATATAACCAAAACTATACTCCGAAATATATTTTATACCGCCGCCAAGAGCAAACAGAGGAAAAGCAAATAATCCCAATAAAATATATAAACAAACACTTGTTGTTGCAACCTTTTTTCCAAAAGCAGAACATATAAACATTAATACAGGGATTTGTGGAATTATACTAAAACAATATATAAAATCATCAACAGACAAAGGTTTCCCGCTAAACAAAGTTTGTGGCAATATGTAATGTTTAAAACTTAAATTTATGAAAGTTGCTGCAACGATTAATACTGTCGAAAAAATTACAAAAACAAAATTTAATAAACTAACATTAACCTTTTTTTGTTTTTTGTCTATTCTTTTCATTTTAGGAATAAGAACTTCCTGGCTCATTGAATCGAAATCCTTTCCATTAATTGTGCTGAAACTTTATCATAATTCGATTTAAACTCGTTATAAAAAATGTTTTTGGTCCACATTATAAGGGCATCTTCATTATTATCCTGATAATATTTTTTTCTCGTCCCAAACGTTTGGAAACCATACTTCGTATATAAATTAATTGCAGCTTTATTACTTACCCTAACTTCCAAAGTAATATATTTTATTTTTTCTTCATAACAATCATCTATAATCCTTTTCAACAGGGCTTGTGCATAATTTCTTTTTCTGTAATCAGAATCTACGGCAATATTAGTAATATGTGCTTCATCAAGAATGTGCCAAGTTCCTGCATACCCAACAAGTTTACCTTCCGCATTAAAAAGAGAGTAATAATAAGCCAGATCATTATTCAATTCCTGCATAAAAGAATCTTTTGACCAATGATGCTCCCCATATGCTTTTGCCTCAATAGCAACAACACCCTCTGTATCCTCAGGAGCCATACGTTTGATTGTTACCGTTTCTAAGTTTGTCTGCATAAATAAATACTAACATAAATTTTAGTTAAGGTGTATTTCTTTACATAAAAAAAAGACCAAGTTTTCACTTGGTCTTTTTCTAAATATATAAATTACGCTTTGCTAGCTCCGGCTTTAGCAATAATTTCGTCTTCAACATTCTTTGGAACTTGTTCATATTTTTGGAATTCCATTGAGAATGTTCCACGTCCTTGAGTATTAGATCTCAAGTCAGTAGCATAACCGAACATATTTGCCAAAGGAACAATACCGCGTACAATTACGTTTCCTGTATTACCTAAAGGTTCTTGTCCTTCAATTCTACCACGTCTTCTTGAAATATCTCCGATAATTGTACCTGTAAATTCATCCGGAATTTCAATTTCAACTTTCATCATAGGTTCTAAGATGCAAGGTTGAGCTTTTTTACAACCATCTTTGATAGCCATAGAACCGGCAATTTTGAATGCCATTTCTGAAGAGTCGACTTCGTG
>CACXDL010000047.1 GCA_902766395.1 uncultured bacterium | reverse complement strand
TATTAAATACCAAGACAAAGACGGTCAGTTAAAAACTCCGTTGATGCTTCACAGAGTAATCTTTGGCTCAATGGAAAGATTCCATGGAATATTAATTGAACATTACGCAGGCGCATTCCCGACATGGCTTGCACCTACTCAGGTTAATGTAGTTCCGATTTCAAACGATAAACACACTGATTATGCTGAAAGCGTTTACAAAAAAATGCGTGAAGCAGGTATCAGAGCTTCATTAGACGATCGCTCCGAATCTATGAACTACAAAATCAGAGAATCTCTGCAAGATAAAAAAATTCCTTATGTATGTGTAGTTGGAGACAGGGAAGCTCAGGAAGGTACAGTTGCTGTACGTGCCAGAGGTATAGGACAAATCGGCACATTTAGTGTTGATGAATTTATAGAAAAAGTAAATTCTGAAATTAAATCCAGAGCAAATAATTCTTTTGCTAAGAAAGATGAATAATCCCCAGTTTGGCGGATAAAATTGTAAAACCCTTTCTGATAAAATAATAAAAAAGAAAGGGTTTTATTTATGAATATTTTATACATTGATGCTTCCGTTAGAGAAGATTCCAGAACAAAAAGATTAACTCAACACTTTTTAGATGGTTTTAACCAAGATAATATCAATATAAAAAAAATAAAACTTTCTAAAGAATGTATTCCTCCTCTAACAATGGAAAGTCTGGAACATAGGACGTATTTAACAGAGCAGGGAAATTTTGAAGAACCAATATTTCATTATGCAAATGATTATGCAAATGCAGATATGATAGTAATTTGTGCTCCATATTGGGATTTATCTTTTCCTGCAACACTAAAAACATATTTTGAAGCAATTAACGTTAACGGTATAGTCTTCAGATACGACGAAGAAGGAAACGTTATAGGCCTATGTAAAGCAAAAAGGCTTGTTTACATCACAACAGCCGGAGGGAAAATAATTTCCGACGACTATGGCTATGGCTACATTGAAGCACTTGCAATGAAATTCCATGGAATAAAAGAAATAGACTACATTAAAGCCGAGGAACTTGATATAATCGGAGCTGATATTGACAAAATTCTTGAAAAAGCAGAACATAAAATTGATAAACTTACAGAAAAAATCAATAAAGACGAGTAAAATCGTCTTTATTTTTTAAGATTCCATGTTTCTTTTTGGAACAAAACTAAAAATGGAATTATTTCTAAACGTCCAACCAACATATTTATAATGAAAATAATCTTGGTGGAGAATTTTAAAGTTGAATAATTCCCAAAAGGTCCTATTACGTTTCCAAAAGCAGGGCCAATATCACCTAATGATGCAATTGCAGATGTCGTTCCAATAACAAGATTCTCTTCAATTAGAGTTATAAGTAAAGCAGTAACAGCAAATATTAAAAAATAACAAATCACAAAAAATATTGTCTGTCTTAAAACTTCCGGAGCAACAACTACATTGTCAATTTTGACACTAAGAACAGCCTTTGGATGCAAAAGTTTATATAATTCATTTTTAATATATTTGCACACCAAAATCCATCTTGTCATTTTTATACCGCCACCGGCAGACCCGGAGCAAGAAGACAAAAACATTGTCATAAATAAAATTAGTTTAGGATCAATTGACCAAAAATGATAATTCTCACTTGCGCTACCCGTAGTTGTTGATAACGACAAAACCTGATAAAAAGCAGCCGTTAGAGAATGTCCGATTGAATAATTATCTTCAAAGTACAAAAATGCTGCAATTACAAGAGAAAAACCTGTTATAACCTTCAGATAAAATTTAAATTCTTCACTTTTCCAAATATATCGAAGATCTCTTTTTGTAAGAACTCTTGATTGCATTACAAAACTCGTTCCTGAAACAAGCATAAAAAATAATATTATATATATAACCGCATTTGAATGATATCCGCCAATACTTTGAGGGTTTGGAGAAAATCCACCTGCAGAAAGAGTGGACATAGCATTACATACTGAGTCAAACAACGACATCCCTACGCCCCATAAACAAACAGCACATATAAATGTCAGAGAAGCATAAACAACCCAAAGTGCTGTTGCAGTATTCCTAATCCTTGGAGTCATTTTTTCTTCTGTAGGACCGGGAGATTCAGCATAGAACATTTGCCTGCCGGCAACCGCAAATTGAGGTAAAATTGCAACAAACAAAACGATGATACCCATACCTCCAAGCCACTGAGTAAATGAACGCCAAAATAAAAGTGATTTTGGAATATTAAAATCTGAAAGTATAGTTGCACCTGTAGTCGTTATCCCCGAAACGGCCTCAAATAAGGAATCAATAAATGTAAACCCATTAAATATGAAAGGAATAGCCGCAACCAAACCAAACAAAATCCAAGCAAATGCTGAGACAACAAGCGCCTCTGTACGTTTAATATCATTAAGGGTATCGGTTTCAACAATTTTATGATCTGCTCTTTGAAGCATATAACCTAAAATTAAAGCCAAAACTCCTGCAAATAAAAAGGCAAAAGAACAATTAAACTCTTTATAATACAGCGACACCAAAACAGGAACAATAGTAACAATCCCAATATCCGCAAGTATTACACCTAATGCATTTGTTATATAACTTATTCTCATGCTATGCTACCTTGAAATATTCCTTAATTCTCTCGGCATCTTCTGCCTTTGTAAACACAATTAACACATCATTATCTCTTAGCAAAGTGTCTCCTTTGGGTATAATAACATGATTGCGTCTTTGTATAACACCAATTATCGCACTTACAGGAAAATTTATATCCCTAATTAATGTTCCGTTAAATTCTGATTTTAAAGTAATTTCAAGAACCTCAGCCTGTCCCTGTTCAACAGTTGCCAAAATATCAACATCCGCTTCATTTAAATCATTTCTTACCTCGTTTATCGCCGAAGTTTTAGGAGACACCGCAATATCTATACCTACTTTTTCAAACAACGGAATATTTAAAACTTTTGAAACCCTTGCAATAACTCGTTTTACACCAAGTTGTTTTACAAGAAGAGAACATAAAAGATTTCTTTCATCATTATTTGTAACCGAAATTACAACATCACACTCTCCGATTTCCTCATCATTTAGAAGTTTCAAATCTGTACCATCACCGTTTATAACCATTGTTTTATTTAATTCCTGAGATAAGAACTCACATCTTTCATAATTTTTTTCAATAATTTTTGATTTAATTTTCATAACCTCAAGACTTTTAGCAAGCATAAAACCAACATTTCCGCCACCAATGATTGCTACTGATTTAACTTGCTCTTTGTCGTGGAAAAAAGTTCCGGCAAGAACATCTAAAGATCTTGAGGTTCCCATAAAGATCAATTTATCGTCTGCATTTATTTGAGTTAAACCATTAGGAATAAACAACAAATCTTCTCGTTTTATACCTACAATAATTGTATCTCTTGTAAAGCCGCAATCTTTTACCATTTTCCCTACAATCTCAGATGTTGGTTTAACCTTATATTCAAGCAACCTTGCCCTGCCATCTGCAAAATTTTCAACATCAAGTGCATGAGCAACCGTTACAATCCGAAAAAGTTCCTGAGTTAGAAGTTCTTCCGGCCATATTATATTATCTATAAAGAAATCCCCAAGGTAATCTCTTGATTTATCAAGCTCTATAGAATTTTTATATTCCTCTTTAGAGACAAAACAAATTGTCCTGATGCCACTGATTTTTTTCGCAGATAGACATGCAACTATATTTGCCTCATCTAGAGCTGTACAAGCTATAAAAACATCCGCATTAAAAATGTCGGCTTTTTTAAGAATTTTAATATCAGTCGCATTTCCCTGAATAAAACTTATGTCTAATTTATCAAATTCATCCGTACGATTTTCTTCTTTATCGATAACAGTTATGTCACATTCCTCGAAGAATTCTGTAGCAAGTAAACATCCTATTTCAGTCGCACCATATATAACAATTTTCATATCTTATAAACCTATAATTGTAAATATAACTTTTAACACATACAACACAACATACTGAAGTATACCAAGAGCAAAGAATGCTAATATTGGAGATAAATCAAACGGTCCAATTGGGGGAATAAATCTTTTAAATAAATCCAAATATATATCAACAGAATCTTTTAGCCACTTAAAAGGAGGATTTTCCCAATCTATAGTAGGCAAAAAACTTAATAAGCATCTTGAAAGCATCATTAAATAATATACATAAAAACAAGTTGCAACAGCATGCATCACTTGAGCAGCAATCATTGTTCATTTTCCTTTCTTTCTTCTTTTGTTTCTGACTTTTCTTTATTTAATTCTTCCAATTTTTGAGTAAATTCTTCCGGGGACATTATTATAACTGTTGGTTCTTCCTTTGCATAATACTTATCGTATAACTTTGTTAAACCAAGCATAACCAAAGTCAAAATTATCAATATTAACATCGGCGATATAACAAAACCAAAAACAGGAGGAATAACATAAAAACCTGACAACTTAAATATAAAATTAAATAAAGGGTAATTTGGGTTTATATTTGGTATAAAAGACAGAAAACATGCCATAACAACAAAATATAAATACAAATTAAAAAACCTGATTAAAAATAATATAAATTTTGCCATAAAAACCTTAAATATCTATTTTAGTAGAATTTTTACATTCACAAGAATCATTCTCGGACGGAATTTTTTCTATCATATTGAACAATAATGTTTTTAGATTTTCTACATTTGAATTAAAAACTTTTAACACGGCATCATGCGATACAGGAGGAACATCTCCAACTAATCCTGCATCATAATCCGTAATTAAAGAAATATTTAACGGGCACATATTTAATTCTTTTACTAAATATGCTTCAGGGAATGCTGTCATATTAATAACTTCCCAACCTTGTCTTGTAAAGAAAGCTGATTCTGCTTTTGTAGAAAAACGTGGACCATTTATTACAACAACAGTTCCACCGTCATGAACATTTATACCAATCTCATTTGCAGTTTCAACCGCAAGTTTTCTTAATTGCGGGCAATAAGTATCCGCAGGAGAAGGGTGTTGAACAACAGGACCTTCGAAAAAAGTAGTTTTTCTTCCGTCTGTCCAATCAACAAATTGATCACAAATTACAAAATCGCCGGGTTTTACTTCTTTTTGTAAACTTCCTGCAGCACAAGGAGAGATTACTCTTTTACACCCAAGATGCTTCATCGCCCATACATTTGCTCTAAAATTTACCAGATGAGGAGGAATAGAATGATTACGTCCATGTCTAGGCATAAATGCTACCTTGTGATCACCTATAGAGCCAATAAAGACACTGTCACTGGTTTCACCATAAGGTGTATCAATTTTTACCTCTTCTATATCCTTCAAAAAACTGTAAAAGCCTGAGCCTCCAAAAACACCAATATCTGCTTTATTTAATATTTCCATAATTTCTCCTTATATACAGAATAATATTACTATAATAATATAAAATGTACAACTTTTAAATATATTAATTTATTAACAAAATAAGCATTCTATGATAAAATTAAAAAAAATCAAGGAGAGAGATAATGAAAAAATTTATAGCAACTATTTTAGGTCTTTTATTAACAGCACAAATAACATTGGCCGCACCTTTTAGTGGTAATGCAAAAACAAAGAGGATTCCTGCAGGCACAATACTGTCTCTAAAAATACTGACACCTGTAGACACTGCGTTCCAAAATTCAGGAACAGAATTTAGCGCAATGCTTATAACTGATCAAAAAACAGAAGATGAAGATATTATACTCCCTATGGGCTCGATTGTTAGAGGTTCAATTAAGGGTATTGTACCGGCAAAAAGGATGTCTAAAGGAGCAATCTTGTATTTGGATTTTGACCATGTTGTAACACCTAACGGAAGACAAGTTCCTCTATCTCTTTCCATAACAGGCCGCAGCGATATGACATTCGACGGAGGTATTACAACAACCCGAGGGTATTCGGATGCGTGGAAAAAAACATGTTCAAAATCTGCAGACATTACAAGGGACGCAGTTGACTGGGGCGCAAACGTAACAGATAACGGGTTTAAATATGTATTAATTCCAATTGGTGCAATTGGAGGTGCTTTCGGGACTGCAGGTTATTTTGTATACGGAACTTTTGCAGATATGATCAAAAAAGGGAAAGATGTTCAATTGTTAAAAAATGAAAGACTTGATGTAATCTTAACAGATCCTATTGATGTCCCGGTCATATAGCATAATTATTCTAAGGAGTAAACATGTCCGCAATTGATAAAATTGAAGAATTACAAAATCTGTTAAGAGAAGATCCTAAAAATTTTCAGGCCAGAAGACAACTTGCGGTTCTTCTTATGGACAATGGTTTTACTCAAGAGGCATTAAAAAATCTTTTATACATCTCTAAAACATTCCCTGATGATTCAGGAATTTGGTATAACCTCGGTATCGCATATGAGAAGCTGAAACAATACCCAAAAGCACAAGAAGCATATGAAAAATCTATTGAAATAGATCCAGATGAATTAGATGCGGTCTACAATTTAGGATTAGTTTATTCAGAACTACAAAATTATGACAATGCGATTAAATGTTTTGAAAAAGTAATTGAATCTGATAATAATGATTCAAATTCATATTTTAGTCTTGCTCTTGCATATTTTAAGACAAACCAATATGCAAAAGCATTTGAGAATTTCAAAAAAACACTTGAGTTAAACGATGAGGACTTATATGCACATTTTTATATGGGCAACATGCTGAAAATATTTGATGATCTTGATGGTGCAGAAGATGAGTTTTATAAGGTTCTGGAATTATCCCCTGATTATAGTTGGGCATACTTTAATATTGCATCTATAGAATATGAAAAAGGAAACATTGAAGAAGCAATAGAAAATTTAAATTCCACTATAAGCCTTAACCCTGCAGATGCAGAAGCTTATAAGATACTTGCCAAAATATATGCAAAAGAAAATGATAACGATGAAGCATTAAATATTATTGAGCAAGCACTTGAGACTTGCGGGAATAACGGAGATTTGTATTATATAGGAGCAAAACTTTGTGAACGTCTAAATGATACAGAAAATTACAAACAATATTTACAAAATGCGATAAATAATAAGCAAACTTTGTCAATCGACTCCCAAAAAGTTAAGACAGAATTAAATAAAGTTCAGTAGCATTTTTGTGATAAAATTATCTTATAAAGAGTAATAAGAGGTATATTTTAATCATGAAAATGTCAAATATGTTTTTTCAAACAATGAGAGAATTTCCTTCTGATGCAGAGGTTGTTTCTCACAAAATGCTTGCCCGTGCAGGTTATATAAAAAAACTAACAAGTGGAGTTTATACTTTTTTACCATTAATGTGGCGAGTGCTGAAAAAGGTTGAAAACATTATTCGTGATGAAATGGACAAAGCAGGCGCTCAAGAACTTTTGATGCCTTTTGTTCAGCCAAAAGAACTTTGGGAAGAATCCGGAAGATGGAACGCATACGGAGGAGAACTAATGCGCCTCAAAGACCGTCATGGCAGAGAAATGTGTCTGGG
>CACXDL010000046.1 GCA_902766395.1 uncultured bacterium | reverse complement strand
TGCACAGGTATAGGACCTAAAGAAGATGGCTCCAGAGATTTTACTAAATCTGTTAATGCTAACATTAAAGGTAAAGTAAACGCATCCACTACTAATACAAAGAATGCGATGAAACCGGAAGATTTAGTTATTAACTATGCAGCTATTGATTCTGATATGAATATTGATACTATCAAAGCTGACGGCAGAGTCATTCTTACCGTGGATGATGATTACGGAGAAGATAACAACGGCACGCGTTACAATATGGTTAATGCAAGACCGGATGATAACTCTAAAACTAACGTCGAAGGATGGGGAATTTCTCTAATTGCTAACGGCAGCATCGGAGCAAAAGATAATCCTATTACATTTATTCAGACGGAAGCAGCTGAAGGATACTCTATGGATGCTTTAGCTAATGAAAATATTAACCTCAAAGAAAACAGCTTTAATGATGCAAACTATGGAAGAGACAATGAAATTAAAGACAACAAAGTTTGCACAATGATTGCTCGTGAAGGAGACTTAAATGTCGAATTTGCAGGTAATACTACTATTGAAAACATTACTGCTGAAGGAGATATGAACATTGTTACAAGAGGTAAAACTCTTGAAATTCAAAACTTAGGACACATTGAAGATGATTCTGTTACTCCTAATGACTACTTCGGTCCGCATCACGACGGATACGAATTTGACAAAGGATACGATAAAGATGATCATAAATCTGAAATCTTGCCTAATCATGTAAATGTTAAAGCGCTTGATATTAACCACAACATTAGACCGACTGAAGAAATTGTTGATGGACATGAAGCGTGGGCTGGTTCCAGTGTTACGGTTCACAATGCGACTATTGATAACGGAACATTAGATATTACTGCTGATAATATTTATGCTAACGGTATTGAAGTTCACTTTACAGATGAATTTACTAAGAATCCAAACGACAAAACAAGCAAAGTTCAAGGGGTTGTTACAGGAGATGGCTTAGATCTTCCGATCGGGCACGCTGTTAGACCGGATGACGTTACAGACACCGGAAGAAACGAAACTGAAAGAAACTACTACTATCCGGAAGGCGATGGGGATGGCACTTTCCATGGGGTTGAATCTGATGTTGACCCAGATGATAATATTGCTTCAGACACTCCATTAGAAATGCCTGACAAAATAATTCCACCTCCTCCTGGTCCTGGGCCTTCACCTAATCCTGGGATAAATGTTCCTAACGGAGAAGATGGCAGAATTGCGTTTGAAAAAAGGGATGATACTATAATAGATGCAATTGATAAACGCCAATTTATGAGATTCAGAGTTTCAGAAACAACAAATCCTGTTTTGATGGAAAAACAAGAAAATATTAATAGATTACTTGATGTATCAAGAGGCGGACTTGCAGTTACACACAACAAGAGCCTTAAAGTTGGAGATGTAATTCCTGTTCATCTGAATTATGGCAATTTAGATATTAATGCTCAAGCAAAAGTTGTTTCTGCAACAGACTACAGAGCAGGTGCAGAATTTGTAAACCTGGATAAAGCAGTTGCAAATCAACTATTATACTTAAATATATTACTTGAACAAAATAACAACATGCTTGCCGTAAAATAAAGAATATAATATAAATAAAAGACCGAAATATAAATTTCGGTCTTTTATTGTGCAGCTTCAAGTCCTTTTCGAACTTTTCGCTTTAATATTTCATCAATATTTATATTTATTTTATCAGATTCATCTTTACCCTCATTTGAAGATGACTTAATAGATTTATCTTTTTCATTTCTTTTACCTGTCGCCGGATCATTTTTTACAGAATCGGCTTCATTTATAGCATCCTCTTCACCCGTTCCGTCTACACTTGTTTTATCGAGTGTATCTTTCAAATAATCCGGAATTTTTGAGGAATTAGAAGTATTTACAGAAGCGGTTGAATTTTTTAAAGTCATCGCTTCAGAAGATATTGATTTTGCATTCTTACCTGCAATTTTAGCCTTATTTCCGATATCAATATCAATTTTTGCTATATCTCCGTCTTCATTTGTCGCCTGATTTATCAAGTTTGATCCTATACTAATAGCCTCTTCGCCGTAATCAGCTGCATCATCTATAATGGATTCCTGATCTTTTAATTCGGAATTTATATCATTAAAACTAGATTGAGAAGAAGATGTAACACTTTGACCTTGATTACCAAAACTTTCAAGTTCTTGTTGCAACTCTTTTATCCTTTCGAAAGTAGATTTGTCGGCTTTTCCACCATTTAACTTATCCAATTCAATTTTAAATTCAGCCTGCATTTCTTCAGCCTGAGCCAACAAAGTTTTCATATCATTTTCAAGCGCCTGAATTTCATCTTCCGAGTCAGATTCAAGTAATTTAGACAAAATAGCAGAAACTGAAGCATCTTTTGCTCCGGAATTACTGTCTTTTGTAAAACTTTTAGCCTGTGCCCTCAAATTCCCTCCTGAATTGCTTATAATTGCTCTTCTGGATTTTACACCTGAGACATTTGAAGAATCATCTGCAGGTTCTTCTGTATTATTTTGGGACAAATTTTGACCGGCCTGAGCCTCTGTTATACCTTGACCAGATTTATTTTCATTATCATTGTCTGCCGTATCAGCACCTCCGGAAGATGATACGGCTTTTTCATATGTAACCTCGTCATTACGAAAAGAATCTACTGAATTTACAAAATTTTGAGCCCACTGCAAATACTGATTTGGAACCTCTACTCCCAAATTCTGATACTTCAAAATTTCTCTTGCCGTAAGATTACGCCAATTGATTTTATTAGGATTATAAGCTTCTATTCTTGATACATCCATAGTACGCCCTTGTTTATAATACAAATATAGTCGGAATAAAGACACCAAAACTTTAATAAAAATTTTTAATTTTAAGAAAAATTACATCTTCATATAATTAAATGACCTAATTTATACAAAAAGGATTATAATATATAAACAAACAAGAGGTGCGTTATGACATATGAAGAATTAATGAACAAAGCAATTGAAGTTTCAAAAAATTCATATTCACCATATTCTAAATTTTCAGTAGGCGCTTGTGCTTTGACAGAAAGCGGAAAAATTTATTGCGGGTGTAATTTTGAAAATTCAAGTTTTGGCATGACAATCTGTGCAGAAAGAAATGCTATTGGATCTGCAATTGCAGATGGAGAAAGAAAAATTAAAGCTGTAGCAATTTATTCTCCAAATCAAGACAACTGCCTTCCATGCGGTGCATGCAGACAAGTAATGCATGAATTTTCATCAAACGATAAAGAATTTGATGTTATAGTAAAAAACGGGAAAGAGCTTAAAATATACAAACTAATACAACTACTACCGGAAGGATTTAATCTGTAAATGTATATTTTTGAATGGATATACAAATATATAAAAGGCAAAAAATATAAAAAAATTACACCAGAATATTCTCCTGATAGACAAGAAAATATCCTTGAAACCCCTGAGGAGTGTGAACACCTGTTTTTGCCTCTTGATAATTCTGAAGAATATTTTGCTTGCAAATATTGTGGTTTAACTGTTAAAAAAGAAAACCTTAATAAAATAATAAAATAAAAAGAATCTCTAAGAAGAGATTCTTTTTATTCTTTATAACCTTATACTTTTCTCTTACGAGCAGCTTCAGATTTATGTTTTCTTTTTACGCTTGGCTTTTCGTATCTTTCACGTTTTTTAACTTCAGATAGAATACCTGCTTTTTGAATCTTTTTCTTAAATCTTCTTAAAGCGCTTTCTATGCTTTCGTTTTCGCCTACTTTAACTTCTGCCATTTATATTTTCACCACCTTAAAATTCTTATGTACTCAATAAATATAATTCAAACAGAATTATTTTTCAAGTTACAATATAAATTAGCTTTTGAAATAATCACAAATCAATTTTTCTTTATGGGGCATAAGATGCTTTATCTTATTTAAAATCGAATTATTATGTAAATCATCCAGTTGTTTTTTTAGAATTGCTTTCTCTAAAAGAACCTTATTGTATAAATCTGAACATATATCACTTTTATCAATATGTTGGCTCAATTTCGACAGTTGTAATTCTTTTTCACGAATAGATGCAATTAACTTTTTTTCCACTTTTTACAGACCTCTTTTGTTTACACATGAAGAATATAATGATTTATAGAATTTAAAATCAACTTTTTAGGTGATTTTGAATTAAACTTTTAATAAATCATACTCATAGCCTAGTTTCAAAGCTTCAATATTTTTTGGAATTAAGTTTGCTCTGTGCGGAGGGATAACATTATACAGAGCTTTTTCAAGAGTCGCAAGAGAAACAAGCTTACTTACTCTGGATAAAACACCTAATGCTAATATATTAGACATTTTTATACTACCTAATTTTTCTTGCGCTAATTTTGTCAGAGGAACAAAAATATAATTTATATCTTCTCTAGTTTTTTTAATTGCAGCTAAAGACGAATTAACAATAATAGAACCGCCTTTTTTAACCCAAGAAACATATTTATCAAAGGATGCTTGATTCAATACGGTAATAAAATCTGCTTTTGATTTCTGAACCGCACTGACAGATTCATCTGACATAACCACAGTACAATTAACTGTTCCTCCTCGCATTTCAGCACCATAGGACGGATACCAAGTCACGTTTTTATCATCAAGCATAAAGGCATTGGCCAATACTTCTCCCGCAAGAAGAACACCTTGCCCACCAAATCCTGCAATTATAAAATCCTTTTCCATTCGTATATATCCTTATCTCTTATACTACACAATCTAAACCGTTATATCCTTATAAACACCGGGTTTAAAAACTTCCATCATTTCATTTTTTACTCTATCATGAGCTTTTTCAGGAGTCATTTTCCAATTTGTAGGACAAGATGAAAGTATTTCTACAAAGCTAAAGCCTAAACCCTTAATTTGAGCTTCAAAAGCTTTTTTAATAGCTTGTTTTGCTTTCTTTATGTTTGGCACAGAATCTAATGAAACTCTTGCACTATAAGCAGTTCCGTCACATAAAGCAATATGTTCTGCGATTTTAATCGGATAACCAAAATATTCAACATTTCTGCCAGTCGGAGAGGTTGTTGTTACTTGTCCCAGCATTGTTGTTGGCCCAAGTTGACCACCTGTCATGCCATAAGTGGTATTATTTATACATATAGCAGAAATTTTTTCACCCCTTAATGCTGCATGCATACTTTCAGCAAGACCGATAGATGCAAAATCTCCGTCACCCTGATATGTAAAAACAAATTTGTCAGGTTTTGCTCTTTTGATCCCTGTAGCTTCTGCAATTGCACGTCCATGAGGTGCCTCTAAAGCATCTACATTTATAAAATCATATATCGTAACAGAACAACCAATTGCGCAAGCCGCAATAGTATTCTCTCTTACACCCAGCTCATCTAAAACTTCCGCAACTAAACGAACAGCAACTCCATGGTCACACCCAGGACAGAATGTAAATTTTGCATTCTCTTTTATGGATTCAGGAATTTTAAAAACTTGTGTAGCCATTATATTAACTCCTCTATTTGTTTTAGAATAACTTCAGGGGAAGGAGGCGCTCCGACACCCTTATGAATCAATTCGACATCTACTGCACCATTCACAGCAAGTCTTACATCATCAACCATTTGTCCCATATTAACTTCTACAACGATAATCTTTTTAACTTTCTTAGATAGTTCTTGAAGACGTTTATTCGGGAATGGAAATAAAGTAATAGGGCGCAGTATTCCGGCCTTTATGTCTTTTTCTCTGCATAATTTAGCTGCAGTTCTCACATTTCTTGAAGTGCTGCCAAAACTTACAAGAAGAATATCAGCATCCTCAGTTCCAATTTCTTCCCACTCAGTTTCATTTTCTTCAATAGTTTTGTATTTTTGATACAATTTTTCAAGATAAACACATTGATCATCTGCAATAGGAGCATATGACCTGATTATTCTGTTTTCTCTTCCTTTTGCGCCTGTTAATACCCAGGAAGAATTCTCTACTTCAGGATACGGATAAGGTTTAAACTCAACCGGCTCCATCATTTGACCAAGCAAACCATCTGCCAGCAAAATAACAGGATTACGATATTTTTGAGCCAAATAAAAAGCCTTATATGTAAAATCGGCACACTCCTGAACTGTTGAAGGAGCTATAACTATTATTTTGTAATCTCCGTTTCCGCCCCCTTTTACAGCCTGAACATAATCGCCCTGAGAAGGATATATATTGCCTAAACCAGGCCCTCCACGCATTACACTTACCAATACAACAGGCAATTGATCTGACGCTGCATAAGATAATGCTTCCTGCATTAGAGAAACAGCACAGGAAGAAGAAGAAGACATTGCCTTAACTCCTGTAGAACAAGCCCCTATAGTCATATTTATTGCGGCCAGCTCACTCTCAGCCGAAACATAAGCACGACCAAGCTCTTGCATTTTTCCGCTCATAAACTCACCAATTTCACTCTGAGGCGTAATAGGATAACCAAAATAGCACTGACATCCTGCAAGCACAGCAGCATTGGCTATAGCATAGTTGCCTTTCATCAAAACTTTTTTATTCTCTAAAACCGTTGTCATTTAAAACTCCTCTAATACAGCTTTATTTACAAATTTAATCCTTTATGACTTCCCTTATCGCAAGATCTGGGCATCTTGTTGCACACATAGCACACCCAAGACACTCATTTTTTTCATCATTAAACTCTACAATATTAGCACCTAAAGAATTTTTCTTAATCTGGCTAACAGAAATTAAATGTTTAGGGCACTCTTTTACACAAAGATAACAAGCCTTACACATTTTATCATCAATTACTATATGACTCATAAATCCCTTTCTTCAAAATCTACCCTCACTATATTTTAACACTAATATATTTTTTTTACTTATGGTTTTAAAATACTCTTAACAATTGTAATAAATAATGTTAAATTATTTACTAATAGGACTAAAGTTGATAAAATTAGCATGTAGGGATATGTATTGTTAAGGGAAACAAGATGGCTCAAGATTTTGAAAAAATATTGAAAATACTTAAGGAGATGCAGGATAAAAATGAAACAAATTCCAAAAGTTTTGATAAGCTTTTAGAAAGTGTCAATAATCGCCTGGAAAAAGGCTCAGATATCTCTACAGATCTTATTAAAGCATATGTTAATGAGCTGTCAAAATCTGTTGAGAACAAATACGATATAACTTTGGAAAAATTTGGAGCTATAGAAAATGCCATAAAAGCTGTTTATCAAGGACAAACGGGACAAATAAAGCAAGAAGATTTAAAAGATTTGTTTGGCGTATTTACCAAGAGCATAAATAATCTATACACAGAAATAAAGCAAGAAAAAGCAGTACTCTCAAGTGTTGAAAATAAAATTTCTGATATTATAAACAATAAAACAGACAAACAGGACATCTTAAGAACCATATCCCTTTTAAGAAAAGATTTTGAGAATCTTAATTTTTCGTACAAAAGCATAATCAATGATGTAAATACAAATCTAAAGAACATAATATCGTACATGGTTCGTCTGGATCCGCTAAAAAGCAACGAAGATATAAAACTTCAAATAGAAGTAACCTACAAAGCTGTTAATGAAATTTTAAACCAACTGGACAATATTGAAGATAGAAACAAAAATCTTGAAAAAATATTGAGTAATACCGCAACTAATGAAGAATTAAGTGTAACAAGAGCTATTGTAGACCAGATAGAAGAGAAAACACAAAGTATACAAAATAAAATAAATGATTTTGCAGAAAAAAAAGATATTGAAAATATCTCAGATCTTATAAAAGATAAGGCTGAAATCCTTATTAACAAAGAAGATTTTTCAAAGATTGAGAAAGCAAACGATGAATTATTAAGTAATGCTGACACTGTTAAAAGAGCCCTCGCAAAGATTACTCAAGATATTGAAAATATTCCAAATACAAATTACTTTGAATCCTCGCTTAAATCTTTATATATACAACTTGATAAAATTTCTCAAGAGCTTGAAAACGCGGATTTTCAAAGTGCATATGCTGAAACTCACACCAAACTGGATAAATTTAGTGACGAATTTGAGAATATAAAAAATATTGTTTCAGACTTATATGATGTTACTCATAACAGAATTTTAGAATCAATAGAAGAGTTTGATTTTGATTCAAAAACAGAAGAAATAAAAAAAGATATAAAAGAAGCCCTAAAAAATATTCCAAATAAAGAGGATATTGAAAAAATCTTAAGCTATAACGATCAGCTTCTTATCGATATCTTTGAAAACACTAAGGATATTTCAAAAAAAATATATGATTTAGAAGAAGAATCAAAGTTTGAGGACATAAAAAAAGAAGCCCAAATAATTTCGCAAGAGATATTAAAAATCGCTAACAGCATTGAAAAACTTACAACGGTTGAAGATATTGAATTTCTCCGTAAAGATCACACCGAAATGGCCTCTCAAATAAGAGAAACTGCAAATAAACTTGAAAATTCTTCACTCGTGAACAATATCGCGGATATAAAAGAAGATAATGAACAAATCATTCAAGAAATAAGAGAGCTTGCAAATAGACTGGAGAGCATTAAAAATCAATGTGACATAGAAAATATACTGCAAACGAACAATGATATTGCGTCAGATATAAGAAAAATGTCAGAAAAGCTTGAAATATTTGCATCCGCAGAAGATATTAAAAAAATCACCGAAACAACTGACAACATTGCAAAACAAATATCCCAAGCAAACTTTAACAGAGAATTTTCCAAAATTTATGATAAAACAGACAACATCGAGAAATGGCTTATAAATTCGAGAATCAAAGAGAGTGTTGATGAAACATCTACTTATATCAAGACAAAAGCAGATCAAAAAGATGTACTTGAAATATACAAATACACAGAACAAATTGTTAAAAATTTACAAGAACTGACTCAAAGTACAAATTTAGATGATATAAACAATAAAATCGCAAATATAGGTTCGAAAATTGAAGACATAAGAGAATTATTTAATAATAATTTCGATTATAACAACGGAAGAATAGTATATCAAATTTCTAAAATAGAAAGAGACATCGCAACAAATTCTATAACCGCCAAAGATTTTAGTAATGCCATCTCTGAACTGAAAAGGTTGATAAATGAAATAATATCGAATATCCAAAATAAAGAAATAAACGAAGCGGATGCAATTTTATTCCAAAAAGAAATTAAAGAACAGATAAATAAACTTGATTTTACGAATGTTGTGGATATTTTAAATAAACAATATGCAAACATAAATGAGAGCATTAATCGTTCTGAGACAGACTTATCCTTAATTTCTGAGCATATACATAAACATCTGCCGGTTAATTTGGATAAAATTAAAAATGATATTGAAAGTATTAAACAAATACTTAAAGATACAACGCAAGAAAATGTACCCGGAATTGAAGTTTTAAAACAATCTTTTGAAGAGTTAAAAAATGTAATAAATTCAAAAATAGAAAACCAGTTTAATAATCTTATACAAGAAAAAGTTAATCAAATAGAGGCTTCTATTGCAGATTGTAATAATTACAACGAGACAAGGTTTGCCAATATTACATCTATGCTGGAGAATTTTTCTTCGGCATTTGAAACAGACAATAATAATGAACTTGCACGCAACATAACTTCAGAGTTAGAAAATCTTAAAGAACAAATAAATTCCATTGGCAATTCCTTTCAAAAATTGTCGAATTCTGAATATGATGAAATAAAAACATTTTTAAAAGATAAAATTAATAATATCGGAGAAGATATTAGCAGCATTTCTGAAGGTTTTGAAAACAGGATTATACAAAATTTCAATTATAACACCGAGCTGATTGAAGGAAAAGCAACAGCATTACAGGAAATGCTTGTTGAGCTTTCTTCAAATATAAAAAATGCAGATCTTTCGAATCAATTAAATGAGTCAGAGAAACAACTTGAAGATTTTAAACAAGAAATAGATTTAATTAAAACAGATTTATCTGAACATTTTGATAATAAGTTTGAAGAGATTATAAATAAAATTGAACCAATTAAAGATAATTTAAAGAGTAATACCACAGATAAATTTTTTGAAAAAATACAAAACGATATAAATGAATTGCAAAATATCATTATTAAAGAAGATTCTTTTTACAATGAAACTAGTAAACTAAATGATTTATACAGTATACTTTCTCAAAATATAGTCGACGCTCAAAATAATGTTAAGGATTTTGTGGTAAATGACACTGATTCAGTAATCATCAAATTGGATAATCTGAAAAGTTACATTGAGGAAATTTTTGAGAATAATGAACCGTTTGCAAGAAATGTTAATATTGATTTATCAGAATTTAAAAAAGATTTAAAAGATTTTAAAGAAGAACAAAAAGAAATTTTAAATAACGGTATTTCCGAAATAAAAAATGAAATAAAGGCACAAAATGACGAAATAAAATCAATACTTTCTGTTGCTGCAAATCATGATGACATTATCGACGCAATTGATACGTTAAAACATGCTATTAAAAATCGTTTGTCTACATTTACGCAGGTGAAAGATGACAGTAACAGTATTTCCTTATCAGATATTATTTCTGAAGACATAACTTCGTCAATAAGTAATATTCGGGAAGATTTTAAAGCATTCCAAACAAGAATAAACAATTTAACAGATAAAAACACTAATATAGAAGCAATCCTTGAAAATCTTAATAATAAAATAGATAATATTTCATCAGACATTTCAGAGCCAGACTCTCATACCGGAAACTCAGACAATGTCGTATCTTTAAATGAAGTTTTTAACACTTTAGAATCTTTTAAAGAAGACTTTAACATTTTGCAGGATACAGTAAAAAATATTCTGGAAAACACCGAGAAAAACAATTCTGCCTCAAATGAAGAGGATATTTTAAAAATTTATGAAGACAATAAAGAATTCATAAGCTCTCTTGCACCCGCAATTGTTTCAGAAATTGAGGGCAGTTTTAACAATATTGTTGAAGATATGTATAAAAAGATTGATAATATCTCTAAACAAGAATTAAATACAGATGAATTATTATCAAAAATCAATACACTCGATGCTAAAATCGACACTATTGCAGAATGCAACAACGATGAAATACTAGAAGACATTTACGATTCATTAGACGAAAATATCGCAAAGAAAATCAGAGAAATTAATAGCAAACTTGATGTATTAGCTTCAGAAGACAATTCTGAACTATTTGAAGAACTTACTGAATCCGATATGCAAATCACCTCAATGCTTGAAGATTTGAGGATTCGGATCGATTTAATTTCCAAAAATGGTAATCTTGATGAAATTAAACAACTTATTACAGACCAAAGAAATTATATTGAAGATTTTGCTCCAAATAACAGAATTGAAACATTTAAGAAATGTCTGGATGAGCTATCTGAAGAAGTAAGTAAAATATCATCAGACCAAATTGGGCAAAATGACTTCAAGACATCTTTAAAAGAGATGAAAGAGTCTATAATGTCTGCCGTTGTTTCAATATTTGACCAAGTATCATTTATTGAAGAATCCGAAGATATTAAAGACTTTGTAGAAGAAAGAACAGATGAAATTAACAAAAACATTGCAACAATAACAAAACAGTTGCAGCAAATGTCTAATATTGGTGATTATGATGATTACACATATTCTATGCAAGATATAGAAACAGATCTTGCAAAACTAAGATTAGCCTTAAAAAATATTCAAGATGAAAGAATTGTTACGCAAGAAGAAGAATTTTCTCAAATTACAGAAAAATTACATCAAATTACTTCTTCCGTAGATAATTTAACACAGGACGAAATAAAGGCGTTAAAATCAGAAATTTCTAACCTGAAAGAACAAACTCAATTTTTAATTGCGACATCAGACAGGTCGTACAATACATTAAATAGTGGGGACTTTGGCGAAATTTTAAATGGCAACCTGACAGGAAAAGTTGACAAAGTGACAGCAATGCTTGAAAAATCAGCAAACACTGACAGTGTTATAAGGCAATCCCTTATATACATGGGAGAATGGATAGATTCTGCAAGCGAAAGCATTAATAAAATTTCAGCTAACTCAGAAGAAATTGAAAAGATAACAGAAATTCTAGACAATCTTAAAAATACTCAACAAGAGCAACTAAGCAAAATAGAAACAGAATTTAATAAATTTGAATATTTAGAAGATAAACTTGAAGAACAAACAAGACGGATTGATAAAATTGAAATGAGTATTGACAAAGTTTTAAATGCGATTGAAAATATTGATGATACATCTGTTACACGAAAAATTGACAAAATAGAAAAACAGTTATCTAAATTAGGGACAAACATTGAAAAATTAGCATCATATGTTGACTAGCAGTATAATTAAGGAATTAAATAGCATAATAGAAAAAAGTAATATCTTAACTGAAAAAGAAGAAAGATATGCATATTCTTTTGATGCTTCTGATATAGAATACAATCAAAAAATTGCAGATGCAGTCATATTTGTGCAAACAATAGAAGAAGTTCAGAATATTGTAAAACTTGCAAACAAATACTCAATTCCAATAACATGTCGCGGAGCGGGCACAAATACAGTCGGAGCCTGTATACCTGTTTGCGGAGGAATAATTTTAGATTTTTCTAAAATGAATAAGATACTGGATATTAATCCTCAGGATATGACTGCAACCGTTCAGCCGGGAGTGATTGTTGGAGATTTACAACAAAAAGTTGAAGAAATTGGTCTTTTTTATCCTCCGGACCCATCAAATCTAAAAGTTTCCACAATTGGGGGAAGTATTGCTCAAAACTCTGCAGGAGCAAGATGCTTTAAATATGGAGCAACAAAAGATTATATATTAGACATGCTAGTAGTAATGGCTGACGGAGAATTAATCCGAACAGGATCACAAACCATTAAAAATGCCGTAGGGTATAACCTTGGGAGTATATTTATTGGCTCAGAAGGGACTCTTGGGATTGTTGTACAAGCCACAGTAAAATTAATACCAAAACCGGAATCGTCACAAGTTATAATGGCATACTTTGAAGATATAAATAATTGTATAAAATGCGTTAATGATATTATAAAGAACAAATTATATCCATCAACAATAGATTTTATGGATAAAAATGCAATATCAACAGTTGAACAGTTTTGCAATATAGGATTAAATTGTAATAAAGATTGCGCACTCATTATTGAAATAGATGGTCTCAAACAAACGATTGATAGCCAAAGATTCCAAATTTGCCAAATATTGGAAGAAAATAATGCTTTAGATATTAGATATTCCGAAAATGAACAGGAAGCAGAAAAAATATGGCAAGCGAGAAGATCTTCTATGGCAGCTTGCGCAAAAATTAAACCAAATGTAACAACAGATGATATTATTGTTCCTAGATCTAATTTAGCTAAACTTGTAAAAGGTGTACAAAAAATTTGCAAAGATAATAATCTTACAGCTTGTCTTGTTGGGCACGTTGGGGACGGAAGCATCCACCCGCAAATCCCAATAGATTTTAATGACAAAAAAGAATATCTTGCATATAAAAAAGCTAAATCTGAAATTTATCAGTTAACAATTGAATTAAATGGAACAATTTCAGGAGAACATGGAATTGGGCTTGAGAAAAAGAATGTAATAAATAAAGTTGTAGAATCCGGAACTCTAAATTACATGAGGGAAATAAAAAGGATCTTTGATCCTAAAAATATTCTTAATCCTTATAAAATATTCTAAAAAAAAGACTTCGAAAATTTCTCGAAGTCTTTTTTAATGATTAATCTTCTTTTAAAAATGATTCATAATTCCGAGCTAACAAGTGTGAGCGGACTTGATTTATCAAATCCAACGCAACACCAACCATGATTATTAATGATGTAGCCCCAATACCCTGGAATGTCTCAATATGAGTAACATAACTTCCAAAAGATGGAACCAATGCAATAATACCCAAGCCTATCGCTCCGATAAATGTTATTTTAGATAATATTTTATCTAAAGCATCGGCTGTAGGTTTTCCTGGTTTTACACCCGGAATAGAAGAACCGTATTTTTTCAAGTTATCTGCGATATCTTTTGGCTGCATGTTTGGCATAATAGAAGCATAAAAGAACGTTAAAGCTATAATTAAACCAACATACAACAAATAATATGTTATTCCATCCGGACTTAATATGTGGTTCATATTAATGAAAAAGCTCTTTAACGCTGCAGACTTAAAATTAGCCTGACCTACCATTGCTAAAACTGTGGAAGGGAAAAGCAATATTGCAATCGCAAAGATAATAGGCATAACACCACCAGGGTTGAGCTTAAACGGAATAAAAGAATTCATCCCGCCATAAACCTTATTGCCAATTTGTCTTTTTGGATTAACAATTATAACTTTTCTCACAGCCTCCTGCATAATAACAATTAAAACTGTAGCTGCCAAAAATATTGACAATAAAACTACAAGACCTAACTGCATTTGCGGGCTTGATTTAACCAATTGATATGTTCTTGATATATAGACAGGAATACCTGATAAGATACCTGAGAAGATAATCAAAGATCCACCATTTCCGATCCCGTTTTCAGTAATTAATTCTGAAATCCACATAACAAGAACCGCACCTGCTGTTAATATACAAATAGAACTTATATAAAACATTACAGGGTTAACATTTGGCATAACCGCACCCGGCAAATGATGCAAGAACAGCATAAAAATAAATGCCTGAAATATTGCCAAAACAACCGTAAAAACACGAGTATATTGCGACAATTTTCTGCGTCCTTCTTCTCCTTCTTCTTTTTGTAATTTTTCCAAAGACGGAATAACTACTGAAATAAGCTGAACGATAATTGATGATGTGATAAACGGTCCGATACCAAGAGCTAAAATTGAAACTTTACCCAAAGCACCACCTGTGAACATATCAAGGAAACCAATAATATTATTTCCTGTAGCGATATTTGAAAAAACTTGGTTATTAATACCATACAACGGCAATTGAACCCCGAATCTCCAAACAGCAATCATAAGTAAAGAAAAAAGTATTTTTTTCTTTAAACCTGACGCGTTCCACATAGACATCAAATCTTCAGTTGTAGGAGCCTTTAGATTTTGTGCCATTATACTAACTCAACCTTTCCGCCAGCGGCTTCAATTTTTTCTTTTGCACTTGGAGTAAAGTAAGCTGCTTTTACAGTAACTGCTTTTTTAATTTCTCCATTGCCTAAAACTCTCAATCCAACACAAGATGGATGGATAGTCATTTTTTCTTTTAAAGATTCTAATGTTAATTCTTTTAATCCTAAAGCATCAATTCTGCCAACATTGATTTGAGCATAATTAACTTTTGAATATACCTGGAAGCCTTTCAATTTTGGAAGTCTTCTGTATGCAGGCATTTGTCCGCCCTCAAAACCTCTTTTTGAAGAGTTTCCTGATCTTTGACCTTCACCATTGTGACCACGGCAAGAAGTTTTACCTCTGCCTGAAGAACGGCCTCTGCCAACTCTTTTAGATTTAGATGTTGCACCTTGTGCAGGTCTTAAATCTTCTAATGTTATATTTGACATTTTATTTCCTCTTTCTTTGTACTTTATTATAATTAACTACATTATGGCAACTATTTAACAATTTCTACCAAGTGAGAAACTTTATTTACCATACCTAAAATTGTAGGAGTTGAAGAATGTTCAACAACCTGATCTTTTTTTGTTAAACCTAAACCTCTAACAACTTTACGTTGAGTTTCAGGTGTTCCGATTAAACTTTTTACAAGCTTAATTTGAATTTTTTCTGCTGATTTTTTATTTGCCATTTTAATTTTCCTTTTTACTTAATATCTACATTATGACTTTAATTAGTTTAAAAATTCTGCCATAGTCAAGCCGCGTTTTTTAGCAACTTCAGAGAATGGAGATAGAGATCTTAAAGCTTCTAATGTTGCATATGCAGCATTCAAAGGAGCTTTTGAACCTAATGATTTTGCCAAAATATTTTCAATACCTGCAAGTTCTAAAACTGAACGAACTGCACCGCCGGCAATGATACCTGTACCTTGAGAAGCAGGTCTTAACATTACACAACCTGCACCTGATTTTGCTTGAACAGGGTGTGGAATAGTTGTTTTGAAAATAGGAACATTGATAACATTCTTTCTTCCGTCAGCAATTGCTTTTTGAATAGCAATGATAACTTCAGAAGCTTTAGCACAACCTATACCAACTTGACCTTTTTTGTTTCCAACAATAACAATTGCACGGAAACTTAATTTCTTACCACCCTTTACAACTTTTGTAACACGGCTGATTTGTACTACATTTTCTGTCCATTCAGATTGAGGTTTTTCTTCTGTTGTTTCAATCTTTTGTTTTTTGGCACGGCCACGTCTGCCTTTTGCCGGTTTTTCTTCAGCAACAGCTTCTTCAACTGCGGCTTCTTGAACTGAATCTTGAGTTGAAGTTTCTTCTGTTACAACTTCTTCAGCTTTTAATTCTTCATTGTTTTCCATTGATTTTACCTTTCTTAGTAATAATTACTTAATAACAATTTTTTGGATTTTTATACTATCCTTGAATATACCAAACAAAAAATGTGCAAATAGTGCACTTTTGGAAATATATTCACTTTTTAACTTCTGACAAGATAAATAATAACACTAAAAAAAATAAAATCAAGTGTAAAAAAAGAGCGATTACTCGCTCTTTTTTTTATTCTGTAATTGAAATTTCTTGAGGTTGCTCTGCGGCTTTTTCTTTTTTCGCTCTTTTTGGCTTTGCTCCACCTTTTTCAAAAGCAATTTTTCCATCTAAAAGTGTTACTCTAATTGTATCACCTTTATCATATTTTCCGGAAAGAATTTCTTCTGCAAGACTATCTTCCAATTTTCTTTGAATTAGTCGTCTTAAAGGTCTTGCGCCATAAGCTTCAGAATATCCGTTTTCAGCCAAATGATCCTTAACCTCATTTGTAACCTCTATACTCAATTCTTTTTCTGCAAGACGTTTTACAAGGTCTTTCATCATAAGATCTACAATTTGACGAATTTCCTCTTTTGATAAATGAGAGAATACGATTGTCTCATCAATACGATTCAAGAATTCTGGTCTGAACGCTTTTTTCATTTCTTCAGAAACCGTATCTTTTAATTGCTCATATTTATCTTTAGCTTCATTATCACCAGTTGAGAAACCAAGTTTTGATTTTGTTGCAATCATACTTGCACCAACGTTTGAAGTCATAATAATAACAGTATTTTTGAAACTGATATGGCGACCTTTTGAATCGGTCAAGCGACCATCATCAAGAATCTGAAGCATTATATTAAATACATCAGGGTGTGCTTTTTCAATTTCATCAAACAATACAACAGAATATGGCTTTTTACGAACTTGTTCTGTCATATGACCGCCGTCATCATAACCGACATATCCTGGAGGAGATCCGATAAGTTTTGCAGTTGAATGTTTTTCCATAAATTCAGACATATCAACCCTTATCATATTATCTTCAGAACCAAACATTGCTTCTGCTAAAGCCTTGGCTAGTTCTGTTTTACCAACACCTGTAGGCCCGCAGAAGATAAAACTTCCAATAGGTCTGTTTGGCGATTTCAAACCAACACGAGCACGTCTTATTGCCTTTGAAATTGCAACAATTGCATCATGTTGACCAATAACTCTCTGATGTAAAATATCTTCCAATTTAAGAAGTCTTTCACTTTCACCTTCTGTTAACTTCGTTACCGGAACACCTGTCATCATCGCTATAACCTGCGCAACGTCTTCTGCAGTTACAGTAACTTTATTAACTTCATTTTCATCTTTCCACTGAGCTGAAACTTCTCTTATTTTATCTCTTAAATCTGCTTCATCATCTCGCAATTGAGAAGCTTCTTCAAATTGCTGATTTCTGATAGCATCTTCTTTACTTTTTATAAGATCTTTTAGCTGTTTTTCAAGTTCTTTTGCTTCCGGGCACATCTTTGAGGCCTTCAATCTTACTTTAGAACTTGCTTCATCGATAACATCAATTGCTTTATCAGGTAAAAATCTGTCATTTACATATTTGCTTGACAATTTTACTGCAGCAATAATAGCATCATCTGAAATATTCAATTGGTGGTGCTCTTCATACTTAGGTTTCAACCCCCTGATAATTTCGATAGATTCTTCTACTGTAGGTTCATCTATCTGAACAGGCTGAAAACGTCTTTCCAATGCGGAATCCTTTTCAATATAACGTCTGTATTCATCAGATGTTGTAGCACCAATAACCTGGATTTCACCACGAGATAATGCCGGTTTCAATATATTAGCAGCGTCAATCGCCCCTTCGGCAGCACCTGCACCAATCAATGTATGCATTTCATCGATTACAAGAATTATATTTCCTGCCTGACGAATTTCATCCATTATTTTCTTTAATCTTTCTTCGAATTCACCTCTATACTTTGTACCTGCAACAAGTAATCCCATATCTAACTGAATAATCTTTTTGCCATCCAAAATATCAGGGACTTCCGCATTTACGATCCTTAGAGCCAAACCTTCCGCAACTGCAGTTTTACCTACCCCTGGTTCACCTAAAAGAACCGGATTATTTTTCGTTCTTCTTGCAAGAATTTGTATAACACGTTCAATTTCTTTTTCTCTGCCGACAACAGGATCTAATCTTAATTCCTGAGCAGCAAGAGTAAGATCTCTTCCAAATTCATCCAAGCTTGGAGTTTTTGTTTTCCCTCCTGATGATCCGGATGAAGATGAAGAAGATGAAGAACCTGAAGAAGAACCTGAACCTGATGAAGGTTTTGATTCTCCTAACATTTTTATAACATTACTTCTTACTTTATTTAAATCAACACCAAGATTTTCAAGAACTCTGGCTGCAACACCTTCACCTTCACGAATCAAACCCAGCAAAAGGTGTTCTGTACCTATATAATTATGTCCTAATTGACGAGCCTCATCCCAGGATAATTCTAAGACTCTTTTTGCTCTTGGGGTAAACGGTATTTCAACAGCAACAAAACCTGAACCTCTGCCAATAATTTTTTCAACTTCAGTTCTTGCATCTTTTAAGTTCACACCCATAGACTTAAGAGTTTTTGCTGCAACGCCCGTACCTTCACCAATTAAGCCGAGCAAAACCTGTTCGGTTCCGACAAAATTATGACCTAAACGACGAGCTTCTTCCTGAGCAAGCATTATAACCTTGATTGCTTTTTCTGTAAAACGTTCAAACATTTTGCTCTCCTATTATCTCTTATAGCAAAATTATATATCAAAAGCACAAAGAATTTCAATATGTAACACGAAAATTTTTAATCCAAATCTAAATCTTTTAAAAATTTTTCATTATCTAAAAGTTGAGAAAACACCCGTTTATCTGACAAAATATCTTTTACCATCTCATTATGGCTTGTATCTTCAGGGTTTGAAAGCACTAACTGACTAAACTTTTTAATATCATTTTGCCTTACATACAAATTAAGAGCATGCTTTGTCCAACCACTCAAAAAAGATTTCTTTAAAAAATTCTTATTGTCTTCTATTGGAGAAGAAGAAAATGAAGTTTTCAAAGAAAAAGATTTTGAAACAACATTTCTTATAGACTTTTTTAACATGCACAAACCCTTATTGTAACAGCAACATTATACAATATTTTTTGAATAATGCAAACAATATAATATATATAAAACAATTCTTGATTATAAAATATATTTAACATATTATTGTAATGAATTTATACAAAATGCCGAAATGACATATAAAATATCCAAAGAAAAGAGGGAAAGATGTTAGATATTAAAATTATCAGAGAAAATCCTGAAAAAATAAATGAACTTTTAAAAAGAAGAAACCCACAGTGGTCGATAAATGAAGTTTTAGAAATAGATGAAGAACGAAGAAAAATTCAGACGAAGGCGGATGAACTTCGTTCAAAAAGAAAAAATGAGTCTCAGAAAATAGGTTTAATGAAGAAAAATGGCGAAAATACCGATGCAATACAAGAAGAAGTTCGTCAACTCGGAGATGAAATAAAAGCTTTAGAAGAAAAGCAAAACGAATTAGATGCAAAACAAAGAAATGTTTTATTACATATTCCAAATATTCCTGATGAAACAACCCCAATAGGGACATCTGAAGATGATAATGTTGTTGTTCACACCTGGGGAGAGCCTCCAAAATTTGATTTTGAGCCAAAGGCGCATTGGGATTTATGCGAAGAAAAAGGACTTGTAGATTTTGAAAGAGGTGTAAAATTAACCCAATCAAGATTTACATTGTACAAAGGTAAAGGTGCTAGATTAGAAAGAGCAATCATAAATTTCTTTTTAGATCAGCACACCGAAAACGAAGGATATGAAGAAATTCTTCCTCCTTTTATGGCAAATGCTGCAACGATGACCGGAACCGGTCAACTTCCAAAATTTAAAGAAGACATGTATAAATGCGAAAATGAAGATTTGTACCTGATACCAACAGCAGAAGTACCGGTTACAAATATATATTCAGGTGAAATTCTTTCTGAAGATGATTTGCCAAAATATATGACGGCATACACTCCTTGTTTCAGACGTGAAGCAGGATCTGCAGGGAAAGATACAAGAGGCTTAATTAGGGTTCACCAATTCAATAAAGTCGAAATGGTTAAATATACCACTCCTGAGAACTCCCCAATGGAACACGAAAAGCTTACTCAAGACGGTGAAAGAATGTTGCAGCTTTTAGGTTTACCATACAGAAGAGTTGCTCTTTGCACCGCAGACATAGGTTTTAGCGCAAATAAATGCTGGGATTTGGAAGTTTGGTTACCTTCTTATAATACTTACAAAGAAATTTCAAGCTGTTCAAATTTTGGAGATTATCAAGCTCGCAGAGCAAACATCAGATACAAAGAAAAAGCAACTGGTAAAACAAGATTTATACATACGATCAATGGTTCGGGCTTGGCTGTTGGCAGAACGTTTGCCGCAATTGTAGAAAACTTCCAGCAAGCCGACGGAACAATTATTATTCCTGAAGTTCTAAGAAAATATACCGGATTTGATAAGATTTAGTGAAAAATAAAAAAATAATTTTCCGATAAAAAAGCGACATTTAACAATGTCGCTTTTTTATACTTATTTATTAAACAATTTCATAATTTTATCAAGCAGACCTTCAGACTCTCCTGCATCTGCGGAACCATATGTTTCAAGTTTTTCGAGTTTATCTTTTATTATCTTATAGTCTGCAGGATCTTTTACAAGTTCCAAATATTTTTTATACACATCAACAGCTTTTGCACTTGCACGATTTTTTTCATATGCTCTTCCTAAATCCTTCAAAGCATCCAGATCTGTAGAATTAGTTTCTACAATTTTTTCAAGATAAGATATTTGACCTGCATAATCACCAATACCTTCTCTGTATTGTGCTAATTTTTTCAAAGCTTCTACGTTTGAAGGATCTACCTTTAATATTTTTACATAGTATTCAGAAGCATGATCAATCTCTTTATTTTCTGTTAACATCTGAGCCAACTCAAACATCAAATCAACATCTTTATCATTTATCTGAACTGCATTCAAAAATTCATTTATTGCAATATCATTATTTTTTCTCAAAACGTTATATTTACCCCAATTTACATGGGCGTTAAACTCATCCCCTTTTTCTTCATACACAAGAGCTCTCATCTGGTATGTAAGAGGAGAATTCGGAACCATTTTATTATATTCTTCAATATCAGACAAAGACTCGTCAAATTTTTTGGAAGAATAATGATACTGAGCCTTTAGAGTATAATACCTTGGAGATTTTTTTAATTCATCAGGTAAACTGTTTAAAATTTCATAAGCTTGATCCACCTGCCCAATCTCTAACATACATTGAATTTTTAAAAGAGGATCATTAGTATAATCAATTGCTTTTTGCGCATCACCACTTTTTAAATAAACTGTCGCGATACCTTCATTTATTCTTTGGGTATCAAAACCCTTTTGTTTTGCCCTAAACAAGGTATCGATAGCACTTGAGTACATTTCATCCTGAATATATAAATCTGCCAGCTGTAAAAACATTTCCTCATGCAAATCAGACCCTTCAAGCAATATATTAAACTCATCTATTGCTTTCATCCTGTTGCCTGACTGGCGATAAAGATTTGCTAATGTCATTCTTGTCATTGCTATTTGAGCACCTTCTTCAGCAACAGAAAGAGCCTTTTTAAAATCATTTATTGCGAAATCCAATTTCCCTTCGATAGAATTCTTGTTACCTCTGTATACATAGTATTTATACTTATCAGTACCCTCATATATAGACATTAATTGCTCATATGCCAACGGATTAGTAACATCTCTTCTTAAAATTTCATTATAATAAGATGCCGCATCATCATATTTACCCAAAATCATTGCTATATGACCGAGCCTCTCAAGAAGTCCGATATTATTCGGATCTGATTCAAAAGCACCCATATACTCTCTATAAGCGTCTTCATATTGTTCATTTGCTTCAAATTGTTCAGCTAACTGTAAACTCATTTAAGAATACTCCTTTAAATATAATATTAAAATAATTATAACATCAAAAACTGTTTTACACAATTTAATTATACAAATTTTGAGTTTTTTGTATCCCATTATCGAAAAAGTAATCAATACTTTCTGCAGATTTTTTAAGAACAGGTTTTAATTCTTCCAATTGAGATTTATAAAAGTTTTGTAAAACAAATTGTTCAGCAGGAACAGGGGGTTGTGGACCAATTCCGACTTTCAGACGTGCAACATTTGAAGAGCCAACAGATTTTATAACAGACTTAATACCATTATGCCCCCCATCTGAGCCATCTGGCCTAAAACGTATTTTCCCCAGCTCCAAAGATAAATCATCATATATAACCAATAAATCTGATACATCTATTTTATAATAATTCATTACTTCAATTACAGATTCTCCTGACAGATTCATATAGGTTGTAGGTTTTATCAAGATAACATCTTCCATTCCGTTTTTGTATTTTGTTATATAGCATTTTAGTTTTTTATTTTCTTTGAAAGAAACTTCTTTTAATATCGCCAATTTATCAACAACCATAAAACCCACATTGTGACGAGTAAAGGTGTATTTTTCGCCAAAATTGCCTAAACCTGCAACTAACTTCATTTTATCCTCTTACTTTTAATTACTATTTATAACCAAATAAATATTACCACAATGATATAGAAAGTTTAAGGTTATAAAAATAAAAAAGATTAAATACATTGATATACAAATCAGAAAGGAAATAAAAATGAAAAGTAACGCAGAAAAAAAAATGAAAAGCTCTGAGATGCTTACAAAATTTCTGGAACAAAATTCATTGCATAAAAAAGATTTTGCGGAAATGATAGGAGTCACTCTTTCATATATTTATAATCTGATAGATGAAACGGTGCCTTTTTCGACAAGAAGCACGACTCTTGAAAGAATCGCTACTGTAATGGATATAAATCCCGAAGAGTTCTCTGAATATAAAATACCACAAGAACCCATTTTAATAGATGAATCAGTAGAATACCTCAAAAGCATGCTTAAAAAAAAGAAAATAAGTGTTGTAAATTTTTTAAAATCATTTCCACGGAAAAAACGGGTTTACATAGTCGACATGCTGCGAGGCGCTTACCCTCTTCCAATAGATTTTAAAGAACTTATGATGATATGTCAAAATTTAGATATAGAAAAAAATGAAATTTATTCAATATGGGAAACAAGAATGAAACAAGTTCTGGAGACTAATGGTATGAATTTATCAAATAACGCTGCCCTTGTAAATACAATGTTTGACTGTGCAAGAAAATATATAGAAATATAAAAAGAATAAAAAGGTCTCGGAAATTTCGGGGCCTTTTCGATTTTATCTATTGACATTAAAAAATGTTCTTGATAACATAAATTTGCACGGTAATTTAGCCGAAGATATGAATAGTTGATAAGCGCTTGTAGCTCAGCAGGTAGAGCACTCCCCTTTTAAGGGATAGGTCGCGCGTTCGAATCGCGCCAAGCGCATAAAATAAG
>CACXDL010000045.1 GCA_902766395.1 uncultured bacterium | reverse complement strand
TTGCACTTATTTGCACTCGCTAAAAATTAAATACCAAGCGGGATAGACCCTGAAACAAGTTCAGGGTGACAAGTTTTTAGTGCAAAAGAGTGCAAAAATTGGGACAAAAGTGCAAGAATAGTCCGGAAAATCTCTACACTATAAAACTGCCTTAAACTCCCAACAACTCGGCATTATAGCCAATAAAAACGTATCCAAACTGTCCTGAAAACCTATAACCTATATCTGCTATTTGCAATCTGCCCCATTTAATACAGTTAAAACCCTCACCATTACAATAAAACCCGACTAACAAAAGTTAATCGGGTTTAATTCGGAAAAGGTGGGATTTGAACCCACGGTGCAGATAACTCCACACAACACCTTAGCAGGGTGCCGCCTTAAGCCTCTCGGCCACTTTTCCATGCGACAGTATCCCGTCAAGGATTACAACACATATACTAGCATAAACATATTTTTTTGAAAAGCCTTTAAAAAAAATATTTATAAGATATAATTCTTTATATAAAGTACACACAATTAACAGAGGTTATTATGATAGAAATGAAGGTTATGGGTATTGCCCTGGATACAAGAACCGGTTCCCCGATTGTTGTTTTACACGACAAAGAAAACAGACGTGCTCTTCCTATATGGATCGGTTCTGCTGAAGCCAGCTCTATTATCAGAAAAATAGAAAATCTTTCCGTCGCAAGACCTATGACACACGATCTTATTCTTTCTATTATTAAAAAAACCGGATATAATATCGCTAAAGTCGAAATTAACGATGTGGAAAAAGAAACATATTATGCAACAATATTCCTTGAAGGAGAAGACAAAGAAAATATTGAAATTGATTCAAGGCCATCTGATGCTATTGCAGTTGCCATAAGAGTTTCTGCTCCGATATATGTTAGCGCAAAAGTTTTATCTGCAGGTTCTGTTTCTACAGACAGCGCAAAAGATGCTCAGGAAGCAGAAGAATTTAAAAATTTCATACAGGACATTAAACCGTCTGATTTTACAAAATTACTTAAAGACAAAGACCATCACGAAAGTGATCAGTAAAAATTATTTAAAAGTCAATGCGCCTGATTTGTTGAGTTTCATCCTGATATAATGTTTCCTGTTCATAGTATTCGGAAGTCTTTTCAATACTCTCAATTTTAGCATCCGCAAGCTTTACCAAAACTTTTGCATAATCAGTGCATTTTTTACCTTTTATTCCTTCTGTTTCCATCTGTATTGATCCGTCCGGAAACAATCTTATCTTCATCTTACCCATAATATTCTCAACCTATATCAATTGTAAGCACAATAGAATTATCTTCTAAAATAGTTTCATCTTCCAAACGCATATTTTCTTGAGCAAGACGCTCTTTGATTTTATTATATGTCATTTCCTGAGTATTTAACCCATATTCACTATTTAAATTATTTATTAAATCCATACATTCTTCTTTACTTGAGACTCTTGTTATTTCAAGCGTATACGAACTATCACCGTCTTTTTTGGTATATACCATACCCATTCCAAACAAATCGCAGGATATTTTATCTTCTGACTCTGTAATATTAGATGCACCATGTTCTGTAAGAGTATTGAGTAAAATTCCTTTATCAGTATAATTTGTATTATAAGAATATGTTACCTGAGAAAACTCATTTATGTAACGTAAATCACGCTTTGCCGCAATATTCATTTTTTTAAATATTTCTTCGGCTTCTTTTTCTATAGCCTTGATATTTGGTCCGCAAAACTCTGCGATATAAGTTCCGTTTTGCAAAATCCAATTTAATGTTGCATTATAGGTTTTTAAAGGAGTCTGAGAATTTCCGATATAATAGCCTAATCCGGCTTCGCGCAACAATTTCCTTAATTCTTTTCCCTGTATGTTTGTATTAATTTTAAACGATTTTAATGGACTAACAGCAAAATTACCGTTACTTACAGAAGAATCAAATCCAATATTTTGAATTATAATTTTTTGTTCTACTTCAAGTGTAAAATTTGTATCCATAGCTTCTCTATAGTAACGAACATTATTACCATCAACATTCGCACTTATTTGAGAAGAACTTTCCGTATAAATATTCTTTGCTCTTTGTTTTTCCAAAGTTTTTTGAATATTTTCGACATCTGTATATTCTGTTTCATAATTGTAGTAAAAATACTCACAGGAATTTATCAAACGAACATTTTCACCAACTATTTCATCAAGTTTATTAAAAAATTCTTCCCCGTAGTGCTGTAATTGTTTTGAATTTTTACATCCTGAAAGCAATGCTTCACAATTCATTTGATTAAAATTCCAACGAACACACAAACCGTTTGAGAATTCATAAGTTTCCGGCGAGATACACTTACAACCATCGACATAAACCATATATCTTTTTAAATCAACCGGACGCAAATTTGTTAGTACACGGATATAACGCATATTTTTTATGGCAGTACTATCTTCGAAAGATTCTGATATTTCTTTTAATTGTTCTGATTTTGCCTTATCAGGACTTATTAGAAAGGCTGCAGGATATGCTGTTAGAGTTATAGACATAGTTCATTCTCCCTAGACATCTAAAGCTCTTCCACCTCTTGATGCGCTTATATCAGCATTTTCATTTGTTTCATTGCCATATTGTGCCATATCATCTTTTTTCGTTGCAGCTACAGCCCTTACATTTGCCCATTGACGCAAAGCCAGAATTTGTTCTTTTTGAGTTACAGATAACGGAACAATATTTTTAATAGTATTTACCAAATCATCAAACTCCAACGGTCGTTTTTGGAAAAAGGCTTCATATAAAGATGCTATTACTGTTTGTTCTATCTCTGCCCCTACAAAACCTTCTGTCATTCTTGCAAGTTGGGCACATACTTCAGTTGTCGGTTGAATTCTGCTCGAAACATCTTCATCTTTTAATCTTTTGGTTAAATGAAGTTTAAATATTTCTTCTCTTTCTTTTAATGTAGGAAGATCTACAAAGAAAATTTCATCAAAACGTCCTTTTCTCAATAGTTCAGCGGGCAAACTGCTTATATTATTTGCCGTAGCAATTACGAATACCGGAGCTGTTTTTTCCTGCATCCAGGTTAAAAAAGTCCCAAATATTCTTGATGAAGTTCCGCTATCACCATTAGAGTTTATTCCACTTAAACTTTTTTCTATTTCATCGACCCACAATATAGAAGGAGCAACAGCCTCAGCCGTTTTTATAGCTTTGCGCATATTTTCTTCAGAGCTTCCTACGATGCCGGAAAATATTTTGCCAAAATCAAGTTTTAATAACGGTAACTGCCAAACTGCACTCATTGCTTTCGCTGTCAAACTTTTACCGCAACCCGGAACACCTGTTATTAATACCCCCTTAGGAGCAGGAAGGCAATATTTTTTAGCAGATTCAGACCACGAGTTATTTCTTTTTTGAAGCCAATTTTTTAAGTTTTCAAGACCACCAATATCATCAATTTTTATATCAGTATTTATAAATTCCAATATTCCTGTTTTCTTAATTACCTGCATTTTTTCACTTAAAATAGTGTCTAAATCAGACGCTGTTATTTTTCCGTCATTTACCATTGCCAGGGCAAATGCATTTTCTGCCTCTTGTAATGTAAGTCCCATAGCTGCTTTACACAACTTTTCTTTTGCTTCATCATCTAAAGCAGATGTATCTATTTGGTTGTTTTGAATAATCATTTTATCAAATTTTGACTTTATCTCTTCTAATGATGGCAAAGGCATATCCAATATTGTAATTTCTTTCTGCATTGTATCAGGAATAAGCAGTTCAGAAGCAACAAAGACAACATTTTTTCTGTAATTACTCGTTTTCAATTCCGGAATAATATCTCGTAAATGCCTTACAACATTGTAATCAATCTGACGACCTTTCACACCGAAATAAACATGAAAATCACACATTACAAATACTGCATTCTTAGCAGATTCCTTAATAAAGTCTATCGCTTTATCCGGACTGTTTGTTCCTTCGACTTTTTTACCGTTTAAAGTAAATCCTTTAGTCTGAGTCCAAATATATACTTCCCTAGGAATTTTTATCAATTTTTCGGAACCTGCAAGCTGCTTAATAGTATTAATCGCCCTGTCTTCTTCCCATGTTGTAATATATATATAAGGAAATCTTGCTCTAAAAAGCTTTGATAACTGAATAATTATTTTATTGTCCATATTTTTGCTCTCTTTCGCTTTTTAACAATTCTACATTATTTTTCCCGAGTTGTAAACAAAATTTTCGTTCAATAGATTTAAAATCACCCATACCGTTTATTTCTAATTTCCCATCTTTCGATATTCGCATTTCTACTTTATTTCTATATTTTAGAATATCCTCTTTGGAATACCTGTCTGTTAAAAAGATATATCTTTGATTTGAAGACCCCACCCAGGGTCTTGATAGATCATATTTATCCTCTTCATAAGCTCCATCAATCAATAAATCTATACTATTTAAAAGATTTTTTTTGTTTACATCATTACCATTTTGAATTTCTTCAAGCGCATAACCGGTAAAACATACTACAGATAAGTTCTTTTCCTTACACATTTGAGCAAGAACAGTTAAATCTTTTGCCTGTTCAAATGGTTCGCCACCCAAAAATGTAATTCCCTCCACATCACTTGGAATCATAGAAAAAATTTCCTCCGGAGAGAATAATTTATTAACTTCAAAACTCCAGGTTTCAGAAGCATAACAACCCACACAATGTTTTTTACAACCCTGAACCCATAAGCAAAAACGCACCCCTGGACCCTCAACATTAGTATGATTTAAATACTTATAAACATTTATCATAAATCGATTATTCTTCCGAAATTAGAATCGGCATCTCCGTTTTCTTTTGGGCGCTTAAGAGATATTTTTTCAGCTATCTGAGAAGTAAATTGTTCTGGAATACAAGCAATCTCTATAAAATCCTCAATAGAATTAAATAATCTGACTCTATCTCTGAATGCTACAACCTTTTTTGCGCCAACAATATTTACCCCCGGAAGAGTTGCTATTTGTTCTGCTGTTGCATAATTTATATAGACCAAATTTGGATCAAATTCTTCTTGTTTTTTATGCGCATTCCTTGCCTTGGCTTGAGCAACCAGCGCATCCATATCAAAATATCCGGAATCATTTGCAATATCTTCATTCAGTCCGTAATTTGTAAATACACTTTCTATTTTTGCGGCTTTTTCAGAATCTATATTATTAAGATCCAAAACACCTTCTGAAACCTGTAAATCCTTTATTATATTGCTTTTATCGATTTGCACCTCATCAAAATCAACAACAACTTTTTCCGGTTGTTTGCGCTCAACTTTCGGAGCTTCTGCAGGTTTCACCGATAAAGGGACTAAAACTATATCTAAATATACATTGTCTTGTTGAAAAAAAGAAACCAAAGTATCAAAATATGTTACATCACTGTAAAATTTGCAAATATCGTTCCAGCAACGGTCTACATCCTGAACGTTTTTAGAATTCAGAGTAAAAGTTCTAATATCACGCATTTGACGAGATGCAGCATTTTCAGAAACCACAACACTAACACCGGGAGTATATTTTACGACACAATGCTTATTTCTTATGGTATTACGATTATAGACAAATTGCTTATCTACTATATTTATGCTTTCTTTATAAGACTTTTTAAAAACATTTTTTATGAAAAATATAAAACCGACCAAAATTACAAATATTACCCAAATAGGTAAAGCTTGTTCCCAATACTTAATTGAAACAAACAAAACTGCTGCTGCAAGCAACCCTAATATATTTTTGGTTTTGTCACTAAATTCAAACATAATATCAAGTATACTCTAAAATGATTAAAAATATAATAATGTAAAGAGATGATTTTATGATAAAATCAAAACATGGATTACAAAGTAAGAAAAGATTTTAAATATTTATCCGGTTGCATCGAAATTCCGCCTGACAAATCAATTTCACACAGAGCTGTAATATTTTCAGCATTAGCAAGCGGTAAATCGATAATTAAAAATTTTTCCGATGCACAGGATCCACAAACGAGTTTACGAATATGCAAAAATCTGGGAGCAGATATTGTTGTAAAAAAAGATTCATATATTGAAGTAACTTCTGATGGGAAATTATACCCATATAATAAAAACCTGAACTGTTCTAACTCCGGCACTACAATGAGATTATTATCAGGAATTTTGGCAGGACAAAATTTTAATTCTATCCTTACAGGAGATGAAAGTTTATCAAAAAGACCTATGGGAAGAATCATAGAGCCACTTACCCTAATGGGTGCAAATATAAAATCAAACAACTTCCACGCTCCTTTAGAAATCCGAAAATCAGAATTGCATGCAATAAAATATTGTTCGCCTATAGCATCTGCCCAAGTAAAGTCTTGTATACTACTTGCCGGACTTTTTGCACAAGGAACGACGGAATATACAGAACCGTATTTATCCCGTAATCATACAGAAATTATGCTAAAATCAATGGGAGCAAACATCAGGACAAATAAAAACACTACAACAATTGAAAAAAGTGAATTACAGCCGCTAAATATTGAGATATTCGGAGATATCTCGTCTGCAGCATTTTTTATTGTTGCGGCTCTTATTATTCCAAAATCTAAAATTGTTTTAAAAAATATAGGTTTAAATAAAACCAGAGCAGGGATAATAGAAGTAGTAAAAAAAATGAATGGCAATATCACCATACTCGACAAAAAAATTATATGTGGGGAAGAAGTCGGAGATATACAAATTGAATATTCTCCTGATTTAACAGGGTGCGAAATATCAGGAGAAATAATCCCTAGACTAATAGACGAAATTCCGGTTATTGCACTGATGGCAACACAGGCAAAAGGACAAACTATTATAAAAGATGCACAAGACCTGCGCAACAAAGAAACTGACAGAATTAAAACAACAGTATCTGAGCTTAAAAAACTTGGTGCAGAAATCGAAGAAACAAATGACGGTATGATTATCAACGGAAAAATCACACTTAAAGGAGATACCATAACTGATTCATACACAGACCATCGTTTGGCAATGACATTGTACATTGCAGGCTTAATAACAGAAAAAGAAATTTCTATAAAAAACTTTGAATGGATAAAAATATCTTTTCCTGAATTTACTAAACTCATAGAGAGTTTAAAAATCGGATAGAATTGTAAATTTCCTTGATTTTTTATGATAAAATTATTAGAATAATGATATAAGATTATGAACAACGCAACAAAAACACTTGATAAAAAAATAAAAAAAGAATTGAAAAACGGGAATGTAAAATCGGCAATTGAATTATGTCAGATTAGCCTGCAAAAAGATCCCACAAATGCTCAATTACATTTGAGGTTAGGGGATTTATACGTCGCATGGCATTTGGATATTTATTCGTCATGTCAATATATAGATGAAGCAATAACAGAATATCAAATTGCGCTGGAATCAATTGACAGCCCGATGCTATATTACAAAATAGGTACTGCTCAATTTTATAAAGGAGATTTAGATAAAGCCGTAAATTATTTTAATACTGCTATTCGTAAAAATCCTAAATTCGCAAAAGCATACTATATGCTGGCTGAAACCTATACAAAGAAAGCTCGTTTTACAGATGCAATGGAAAATGCACAATTAGCAATTAAATATGAACCATTAGCAAGTTCATGTGCTCATTATCTTTTGCATAGTCTTTATCAGGTATCATCTTTCAGAGCTTTTAAAAATAAGATTAATTCCGCAAAGGAATACATTTTATCCGTTTTGACATTACCTTTTGATAAAGAGGCAATAAAGCGAGTAAAAGAATCTTTGTCTTACGCAAAATTTATTCCGATTCTATTCAAGGGGTATTTGGAGATACAAAAAAAGGGACTTGACGGAGCCATTGACACATACATTGAAGCTGTAGACAAAGCTCCGGGTTTTGTTCCGTTATATTGCTTACTTGGAGATATTTATTCATCTCTTGGCAAATTTGAAGATGCCATAACAGAATATAAAATGGCAATTTGGCTTGACAGTCTGAATATTCCTGCATATCGTCATCTTTGCAGAGCTTATGAGGATTTAGGGGATTACGATAATGCTGCTGAAACATACAAAAAATTGATTCAGATTATGCCAAACATGCCGGAATTCCATTCAAACTTAGCAAACATCCTTTATATAAAGGGTGATATGGATGAAGCAATTTCACACTTCCAAACTGCTGTGACATTAAATCCGAATAAAGAATGGACCAGCGTAATAAATCAAACATTAGGATTTGTTTTTCAGGAAGCAAAACAAGATTTGAATGCCGCAATTACATCATATCAAAGTGCGTATTTGCTTACTCCGGAAGATATTGATATATATATTAATCTTGGGAGCGCATTTTATGACAAAGAAGACTATGAAAACGCACTAACTATATACCGTAATGCATTGGAACTTGACCCTAAAAATGCCAAAATTCACTGTAACCTTGGTTTTTTGTATTGGGGAAAAGGTGAAATGGATGAAGCAATAAGAGAATATAAGCATGCAATTGAATATGATCCTTCTTATGCAATAGCTCATAACAATTTAGGGGTTATCTACCTTGATGATATGGGGAAAATCCAGGAAGCCATTGAATGTTTTAAAAAAGCTGTTGAGTACAACCCTAATTATGCACTTGCACATTTTAACCTTGCACGTTCAATTGCAATAACAGGTGACAAAATAGAAGCCGCAAAACTTTATCAAATCGCTCAGGATGTAAATAAAATTACAAACGAAATAGACCCTCAAGACATTATAGACAAAATTAATGCATTATTTGATTAACAATTAAAAATTGTTTTTAATCATTTTCCCCGGAATAAACATCAATGCAATTACAAAAATTGCAGCAACCCCTTTTATAAATAATCCTGTAAAAAATAACAATACAGAAAAAATAATTCCCATTTTTTTACTTGCAAAAATATCGTATATTCTTTTTGCAATAGCCATATAACTTGTCCATAATAACAATAGAATTACAACCAGCAAAAACTTCAACATATCGACAGGACAATGATGTATATATGGAATTACATTTGACTTTACAAAAATAACTGCAACAACACCAATCAAAACCGAAAGTTGGATCATAAAAAACCTTAAACGACCTATAGGCCCGTCAAATTTCCACAGGCTTTTCCCAATTTCTATTTCAAGCTTCTCATCTAATTCAACTTTATCATCAAACATTAAACAATTTCCCTGTTTCTGAAATGCTCCGCCTGAACAATAGAAATAATTTTATTCAAAAATGATTTATATCTTGACCTTTGTGCTTCTCCTGAAAGAATAATATCAGCCTGATCTTTGCACGGTCTGATATAAATTTCTGCTTTATCAGAAGCATTTTGATAAACAGCATCAGCTCCGTCACCCAAATCGCGTTCTGCTGCTCTTATATAAAATCTTTCTTTTTGTATATGGTGTCTTACATCAACATAAATTTTAAAATCAAAAGCATCTTTTATTTTTTCTGTAAGAGTAAACAAACCTTCTGAGATAATTATTTTTGAAGGATTTGCCAAAGTATGGTTGTCATATCTTTTTGCAGTGCCGGACATGTCATATTTTGGGAGGTAAACAGATTTTCCTTCAAGCAGCTGCTTTATATGCTTACTCATAAGCTCTAATTCGAGGGCTGCAGGAATATCCAAATCATAATGCTTTGCAAATTCAGCAAAACTTCCCGCCTCTTTAACCATTTCGGAACGATCATAATAATAGTCGTCTGTGTTAACTCTTGTTATAACATTTTTAAGATCAAATTCTGTTGAAAAAGATTTTATTGTATCAATAATATCTAACGTAATCGTAGATTTACCGCTTGCCGTCTCACCCGCAATACCAATAGAAGCAGGTCTTGAAATATGACCGGATAGATAATGCGCCAGCTTCTCAATTACTTCCGGTTTATAACTTAAAAGAATTGAACCTTCTGAATTTAATTCTTCTTCAAAAATATTTTTCAAACACCCAATTATATAATCAACACGGCTCATAGGAACAGAAACATACATCTTTTTTGAACGGACGGGAGTTTCTTTTGATTTATTCAATGAATCTAACATCTTTTTCCTTTACCAAACAACTTCCAAGTTTTCATTTACTATAACAAAATAAAAATGAAAATAAAATAATTTTGACAAAAAATTAATCAATAATTCATATAATTTAACATTCGAAAAAATTTAGACAATTTAACTTTAAAAAAAACTTTATTTTATATACAGGGGAAAATATAAGGGTATAATATGAGTTTGGAAAGATTAAACGGGATAGACTATTCTTTGTATTCAAGAGACAATTTTGACAACACTGTCAAAAGACAAAAAAGACAAAATAATTTTGACAATTTGGTTTTTATTAAAAGACCTGACGGAAAATATACCGTCATGACAAGGGAACAATATATAAGATTAATTTCAGAGTTGGAAAGAAGAAAAAGAAATAATCCTGTTCCTGAGCAAAAACAGGATCCTTATGAACTAGGGCCAACAGATGGCAAATCAAGGGTTATAGACGTGGATAACGTATCAGATCCGATACATCCGGGAAGTTCTGCACCAAAAGAAAATGCTTGTTCTCCTGATAAAATTCAGGAATACAAAGAGAATATTGAATACAACAATGGAAAGGTTGATGATTTTAAACAGGGTAAACGAGGAGATTGCTATCTGCTTGCAGCAATAGACTCTATAAGAAGAACAGAAAAAGGACAGGAAATTTTAAACAAAAATGTTCAAAAAAATTCGGACGGTTCATATACAGTTACTTTACCCGGAGCAGTAAATGTACGAAATCATTATATTCAAGAGGGCGACGGTGATAAATGTGCAATAACAGGGACATACACCATCACTCCAGAAGCAATAGAAAAAGCAAAATCAATGTCAGGAAAATCATATGCCTACGGAGATATTGAAGTTATAGCCTTAGAACTTGCAATGGAAGCATTTAGAGCAGAAGTAATTCAAACAAATAAAGCTTTGGGAATAAAATCAGAAAAATTTATTGCGGGTCAAATTGCACCAAGATCCGAATCTGATCCGCTATCAGGCGGGCAAATGTATGATGCTGTTTATATGCTTACAGGACGCAAATCAGACGTGTACATTGCACCAAAAGAAAAACGGAAAAATATAAAACTATACCGTCCGGGTGAATATGGTTACGTTGGCGAAGAAATGAAAATGAAACGCCTCGGAACCTTGAAAGCGGCAAAAAAAGGTATTGTTGAAATCGAACATATTTACAATAAAGATTCAGAATTACAAAAAATGCTAGACAAATATAAAGGTCATGAAGATGAATATTCCATAACCGTTGGAGTAATAGTAGCGAAAAACGGCCCTGACGGTTCTACAAAAGCCGGCGGCGTACATGCCTTAACGGTTAAAAAGATAACAGATGACTATGTTGAAGTTGTAAACCCTTGGGATACAACAAAAGTTGAGCGTATTCCAAGAGGAGACTTTGAAGCAATGACAAATCAATTACATGTCGCACCTGTTGCAGATAATACGGAACTGAAAGACATTAATCAGACCAGAGAAAACAATAACAAAAAAGGGTTCTTTGAGAAAATACGTGAGTGGTTAGGTAAATTGAATCCTTTCAGCAGACCTCAAGAACCACCATATGTCCCGCCGAATCCATTTACACCGCCAAATCCGTTCAGGCCAAAATTTAATCCGTTCATGCCAGGACATCATCCAATAATTCTGTACTCAGATTAAAAATATTAAAATAATATATACATACAAACCTTTAATAATCAATTATTAAAGGTTTTGTGTTATAATACTCCCCAGGAGAGATAAGGAGTATCAAATATGCATGTAAATAAAAATTATAAAAATATCGCACAGAGTTACTTATTTTCAACAATTGCCAAAAAAGTCAGTGAATTTTCATCTGCCAATCCGGATAAAAAAATTATTAAACTTGGTATTGGAGATGTAACTTTACCATTATGCGAAGCCGTTGTAAATGCAATAAAATCTGCAGCAGATGAAATGGGAGTAAAAGAAACATTTAAAGGTTATGGCCCTGAACAGGGTTATGAATTTTTAAAAGAAAGTATACAAAAATATTATGCCTCCCACGATATAAATCTTGATAATGATGAAATTTTTATCTCTGATGGTGCTAAATCAGATTTAGGAAATATTTTGGACTTATTTGATAAAGATAATACAGTCTTGGTTCCTGATCCTGTATATCCGGTTTATGTTGATACAAATACAATGGCAGGAAGAAAAATTATATTTATTAATGCGAATGCAGATAATAACTTCTTACCATTACCTGATGAATCACTAAAAGCCGATATTATTTATTTATGTTCTCCGAATAATCCTACAGGGGCAGTTTACAACAAAGACCAACTGAAAAAATGGGTAGATTACGCCAATAAAAATAATGCCGTCATTTTATTTGATGCTGCATATGAATGTTTCATTACAGATAAAGAACTTCCAAGAAGCATTTATGAAATTGAAGGCGCAAAAACCTGTGCTATAGAATTTTGTTCATTCTCAAAAATGGCAGGCTTTACCGGAACAAGGTGCGGCTGGACAGTAGTTCCAAAAACAATGATATTTGAAGAAATGAATTTGAACAAAATGTGGCTAAGACGCCAAACAACCAAGTTTAACGGTGTTCCTTATATTGTTCAAAAAGGTGCTCAGGCTGTATTTTCACAAGAAGGTCAAAAACAAATTGCCCAAAATCTTGATTATTATAAGGAAAATGCAAAAATGATTTCCCAAGTTCTTACCAAACACAATATCTGGCACATTGGAGGAAAACATTCCCCGTATATTTGGCTAAAATGTCCAAATAATATGAAATCCTGGGAATTTTTTGATTCTTTATTGGAAAATGCACAAATAGTCGGGACTCCGGGATCAGGATTTGGCGCCAACGGAGAAGGATACTTCAGACTTACTTCTTTTGGAAGTAAAGAAAATACAATGGAAGCAGTTGAAAGATTGGATAAATTTTTGAAATAATGGATAGCAATTTTGATTTTTTAAAAGATACAGATGAAAAATTATACGACATTATAACTGTGGCTGAGCGCTTATACAGAGGAGAATTTTTTGATCAATGTATAGCACAGACAAGAAGATTTGGAGAGCATATCTGCAGAAATGTTCTGGGAGAAAACAGAACTTCAGAAATAACTTTTGATGAAATGCTTGCAACATTAAAAGATAAATCAAAAGGAGAAGAACAAGAAAAAGAATTTCTTGATGATTTGTATTTTCTAAAACAACAGGGAAACAATTCCGTTCACTCTGCACAAATTCAGCAAGACGGAATTACCGCTCTTGAGTGTTTGCAAAGGGCATTTGAAGCATCTATAAATTATGCGGTATACAATAGAAATGCAAATACTGCTATTTTAAAACTTGCTTACGATACTGAACTTTTGGTTACAGGTCAGGAATCCCCAAAAAATCTCTCTCAAAAATACCTTGAAGCTCAGGAAAAAGCTATATCCGAAAGCACTATTAAAACAACTAAAACAAAACCAAAATCTAAACCTAAGAAAAAAGCTCAAGTAACATCAATGAAATCACAGCCAAGAGTAACAGGAATTTCTCCATTTTGGATAATTGTCGGCATTTCAATGGTAGTTGCATGCGCTGCGATGATTTTTCTTGCATTGTAAGTATAATTTTCCGTGCTAAAATATTATTATAATTTGATAAAGGGATTAATTTATGAGCGATAACAGAATATACTTTGTTGATGTTACAAATAGAGACGGTGTTCAAACTTCAAGACTTGGACTTGCAAAATTGCAAAAAACAATAATTAACCTGATGCTTGATGAGATGGGAATTACCCAATCCGAATTTGGCTTCCCGACAACAAAACACGAAATAAATTACCTTAACGGAAATTTAGAACTTGTGAACCGCGGAGCAATTAAAACAACAAAACTTTCAGGCTGGATGAGAGGAATCGCAACGGATGTTGAACAATCATTCAAAAATGTTCCAAATCTGAAATATGTAAACCTTTCTCAATCAACATCAGAACAAATGATAAACGGCAAATATCTCGGGAAAATGACGCCTGATGATATTATAAAAATGACAAAAGAAGCAGTTGAATGTGCCGTAGACAAAGGTGCAAAAATTATCGGTGTAAACGCTGAAGATGCTTCAAGAAGTGATATCGATTTTCTTATCAAATATGCAAAAGAAGCAAAAGCCTCAGGTGCCCACAGATTTAGATATTGCGACACACTTGGCGGGGAAGACCCACTAACTACATATGACAGAATTTATACAATTGCAAAAGCTATTCAAATGCCTGTGGAATTGCATTTTCATAATGATTTGGGTATGGCTGCCGCGTGTTCAATAACAGGCGCAAAAGCTGCAATTGATGCCGGCGTAGATGCATACATTAATACTGCAATAAACGGAATGGGTGAAAGAGCAGGAAATGCTGATTTGGTTTCCTGTTTATTAGGCTGCCTAAAATCCGCAGGTTTCCGAGGGAAGTATAAAATTGATGAAAATATTAAACTTGATAAAGCATGGCAAATTGCAAAATACACAGCCTATGCCTTTGGAGTTCCAATTCCTATGAACCAACCTGCTGTTGGAGATAATGCTTTTGCTCACGAATCAGGAATTCACGCTGACGGGGCATTAAAAGACAGAAGAAATTATGAATTATACGACTTCGAAGAACTCGGACGCGGAGAACCGGAAATAATTGAAACAGGAAGAATGATTACAACAGGGGAATACGGAGGAATTAAAGGTTTCAGAAACGTATATAATAATCTTGAACTTGAATTTAAAGATGAACACGAAGCAAGAAATATTCTTGAACTTGTCCGTTATGCAAACGTTCATACCCAAAAGCCTCTAACAACAAGTGAATTAAGATTTATATACTATTATCCTGATATTGCAGCTCAAGTAATGACGGTTTCGCCATACTATGAACCGGTTGGAGCAATTAGAGCAAGAGTAAACGCTCAAAAAATAAACCCGCCAGAACACGTGATATAAACAAAAAAGCGGCTTTGTAAAGCCGCTTTTTATATACGAGGAATTTTATTATGCACTGTATGAAATTTTATGCTCTTTTGCTTCTTGAGCCATTCTTTGTGCTAAAGCTTTTTCTTGCGCACTCGCCATTTGATAAAGCATTTGATTTTGAGCATTATTTAACACAAATTGGGTATCCAAAGCATGCAATGACTCCATATTACCCCCAAACGAAGGCAAACTACGCATCATACCCATCATTGCCATATTATTGCGCATCATATTGTATTGAGCAGCATGCATCTGAGAAATAGCCTGCATTCTCGCCATTAATGTAACTAACATCAACTACCTCACACCTAACTTCTACACTTGTAGTATATCATTGTTTTTTATATTTTGCAATATTAGTGTAATATTTTGTAACTTTTACTATATAATAAGTGTGCGAGAGGATTAGAGTATGCAAGATAAAATTATTGAAGTTCTTAAAAAAGAAATACAGACTGATAAAGAACAAGATTTGACCGAAATATTAAAAGATTACCGAAACGGTTCAATTGGAATCGTCCAATTAAATCCAATTGTAGGTAACATCGAGCACAATGCAAACAAAATTGTAAAACACATAAAACTTGCACAAAAAATCGGGCTTGAAACTATTATTTTCCCGGAACTTGCACTAACTGGTTCTCCCCTGGAAGATATTTTGACAAGATATTCGTTTTTGGCAGATGAATGCACTAAATGGATAAATGAAATTGCAAAAATTACAACAAAAACAACTGCATTTGTTGGTTTTATAGAATTTCACAACAATATTTATTATAATTCTGTCGCAATACTTAAAGAAGGTAAAATATTAGAGGTTATAAGAAAACCATACATCCCAAAATATTTGGATTCAAAAGAATTAACTCCAACAAAATATGAACAAAATAAAAATATTGTTCAAATTAATAACAAAAAATATGGAATTATAATCGGAGAAATTTGTTTTGAAAATGAAATTGAATTTTCACAAAAACCGGATATAATTATAAATTTTTCAGCCCTTTGCGCAAAAATAATCCAAGAATGCGACTTTAAAACTAAATTAACAGAAGTATCAAAAAAATATTGTGCACCACTAATCTTTGTAAATCAAGTTGGAGCAGTTGACAGTATGAGCTTTAACGGCGGAAGTTGTGTTTTTGACAAAAAAGGAAAGCTTCTTGCAAACACTAAATATTTTGAGGAGCAATTTTTAATAGTTAATCCTGAAAAGGAATTGGGAAGAATTTATCAAACTGAGAAAAATATAAACAACCAGAAACAACAAGAGGAATTTTCTCTTGATTATGAAAAAGATCTTGAAAGAACCTACAAAACGACAATACAGGGAATTAAAGACTACTTTAGCAAAACAGGATTTAAAAGAGCCGTACTTGGGCTATCTGGGGGACTTGATTCAACAGTTTGCGCAGTATTACTAACTGATGCACTAGGCAAAGAAAATGTATTGGGAATAAGTATGCCATCTAAAATAACTTCTGACACAAGTAAAAATGATGCAAAAGAACTTGCTCAGAATTTGGGTATAAACTTTACTCAAGTCCCGATTAAAGATATGTATGAAGCCACAAATAACACTCTTCAGGGATTATTTAATACAATTGAGCAAAATTGGGATTGCAGATACAAGCAATCTTATACTCCTGACAACATTCAGGCACGCTCAAGAGCAGTAATATTGTGGGGAGTAAGCAACGAATTTGACAAATGTCTGCCAATTGCGACATCTGATAAATCAGAAGCTTATGTTGGATATGCAACAATAAACGGTGATATGTCAGGAGGATTTGCGCCTATCGCAGACATTACTAAAACTAAACTTTTTGCTCTTGCAAAATGGTTGAATAAAAACAGAACAGATAAAAATGCAATCCCTGAATCCGTAATTAATAAAAGACCCGGAGCAGAATTAGCAATCGATCCTAAAACAGGCAAACCACTTATTGCAGAAGATGCTCTCATGCCTTACGAATTTTTAGATGAAATAATCTGGAGAATTGAAAATAAAAAAGAATGTTATTCAGATATGATAAATTCTGAATTTTTATACGAAAAGAAAAATAACATTTCTAAAGAACAAAAAACACAATGGCTTGATAAATTCTACAGGAGAATGGCAGGAGCACTATACAAAAAAACAATATTTCCACCTGCAATAATTGTAGATACAAAAACTACATACAAACAACCGATTACATCATCAAGTATAAACTACAAAGGACATACAGAAGAAGAAATTCAAAAAATTATAGAAAAAATATAATTATTCTTTTTCTTTTAATATATTTTCATACTGTTCCAATTTTTCAATAATTGGTGCTATTTCATCATATACATCATCCGGATCCTGCTGATGACGAACTATTTTCATATCGGCTCTTCCTTTTACAGCAAGCTGTAATATTTCGGGTATATTCATAGCAGTAGGCTTATCACTTGAAAGATTTTTGTAGTAGGTATCTTCATAATTATTATTCAAACGCAATTTCCAGTTATCAGGGTTATCGTCATTTCCACCCTCATTATATCTTTTTGGGATTCCAAAGAAATCTGCAAAAAATACCTGAATTTTTTTACCCATCATAAATAATTCTGCAAATTTTGCTTTAACTCTTTCGCTATCATCTGATGCTATTTTTTCGCAATATTTGCTACTATCGTGAGCGGCATTCAAAACACCGGCCAAATACATAGGATTCCATGCATCATTATATCTAACCCAGTCTTGTTTTATCATATCCATTGCAGGGCGTGAGTCATGCGATCCTATCAGTGTCCAATTTTCTGAATTCTCCATTCCTTCAGCCTTTTTGTATTCTAACTGGGTAATTCCCGGCAAATTAAATTTGTTATGATATATATAATTAAACTCAGGAGTATCTGTAACCAAATCCTCCCACACCGGAGAATTCTTATCTAAACCATGTTCTTCTAATGTCGGTAGAATTATTTTTTCCAGAACCTTTTGGTAATCATTATTTGGGTCTAAATCACGCATACGCCCGATATTTCCACGACGGGCGCCATACTGATCATATATATATGGATCAACCAAACCAAGTGCATGATCAATTCTGACATTATCAAAATTATCTAAAGCCATTTCTAACTTTGATTTTAAATACTTTCCGGAATCTCCCAAACTTCCATCAGAATTAAACAGCTTTTTAGGATCTAATATTGGGACATTCCATTTTTGCAAGCCTCCATCTGGTCCGCCATACGGGCACCCGATTTTATAGCCTTTTAAAAACAAATCCTGATGAATCCACTCATCTGATGGAGAAAATCCGACAAGCATATCACTTACATATTTAAAATCGTGACTCTTTCTAAATTCCGTATTTTCTTTAATTTGTTTGTCGACTAAAAATTGTGCAAAACAATATTCTTCAAATGTGGAACCCGTCTTTAACTTTAATTGTTTTACCCTAAAAATAGAATCCGGATCACAATTTTTTAAATTGTCAACTAAATTCTTATCAATATCTTTCCACTTGGTATAATCATCAGTTCCGTATATGTCTTTTAAAATATAGAATAATGCATAATTTTCTATATCCGGATTATTTTTCATAAAACTCTGAAATTCTTTGCCAAGTTTTACGGCGTTATCATCATCTTTTTCTATCTTTTTATTCAAATTTGCATAAGCTGTTTTTATAAGTTTTCTGTAATTTGCAAAAGCCTCCGGAAAATCTGAATTAGAATAATTTAAATCTGATTTTTCTACAGGAGAAACAATACTTGTTATATCAGAAACATCTAATAAATTTGCATATTCTTTTTCTGTCAATTTAGAGAAATCAATAAACAAATAATTTTTAACTTTTACTGAAGATTCATACGGAGAAATATTTTCAACGGAACTAAGTTCACCTACAGGTCCAAGTTGATTTGAATTAAAGCCATGCAATATTTCAAACGGTATTAACTGAGCAGCCATTTTTCCATATGGGGAACCCACACCTATATCATTACTTATATTATTATCTTGTGGCAGCCTGCTTTCCGGAAAAGAAGTTCCATGCATAATCATAGACATCTCTTTTATGCCAAGATAGTCTAGTGCAGGTTTTATAGCATTTTGCCTGTAATCTCTTTCTTCATCTTTTGATAATCTTCTGGTGAAAATTAAATAATTATTATCAATTTTATTTATACGCATGAACTACCCCTACTATTATTCTAAAACAACTTAAAAATATTTTTGCTATTACATTAATATTTTTTTACCAGTAATATCTTATTACAAATTATTAAGTTTTTTATTGAATATATAACAACATAAATATACGATAATATCAATAATTTCTGTTTTATATGCAGATTAATATGGTTTAATTTTTCATTTATGATATCATACAATTTAGAGGGAAATATTTGAGTAAAATGGCTGGATTTAATATATTAAAATGGCTATATAAACATTCGCCTGTAAACTTTTACAGCATAACTGATAACGGCGAGACTATTATTAAATCCATTAACAACACATCTGTTGGGTATAAATATTCTCAGGAATTTGACAAAAATACTATTGAAAAATTAAGAAAAACAATTAAAAAATTTAAGCGTATCTGGACAATGTCACTGTTACTTGTATATGTAGCAGTTCTCTATTATATTATTTTTCCGAATTATGAACTTTTGGCTGAAAATCTGTCAAAAGGTATCATAATATTTTTGATTCTGCTTATTATTACATTCACAATGGCTATAATAAATTCCAAAGCATTTGAATTCTACCTTAATAAAAAATTTGGCAGTTATGAAAAAGTACATTTCCCTTCATCAAATTCAATTGAAAATCAATCATACAAAGAATTCAAAATAGAACTTGTAAAAATCTTTTCGCTATTTTTGATTTTGTTTGGAATATATATATGTATAGGATCGCCATACGAAACAACACTGAAATTAATATCAAAACAAAGATACAATGACGCAGTTAAAATGTCATCAATATGGGCAAAAATACTTCCATTAGACCAAAGGTGGTTATCAATGAGAGGTTATGCAAAATTCAAAACAGGAGATTTTCAGGGGGCAATTGAAGATTACAACAAAGCTTACGAAATTGAAAAAGATGAATTCAAAACAATGAATTTTGATAATAAAATTTATATAAAATATTATACAAAAGATTATAAAGGAGCATTAGAAGATTTTGATAATGAAATAAATAAGGGTAAAGATATTTTTGAGCAAGACCCGTTTTTGTGGGATAAAGCACAATTCTTATACAATATCGGACAATATAACAATGCTCTGAAGATTTATAATCAATTAATCGTTAATTCTGACAATGATTTGTTGTATTTAATTCAAAACAGATTATATTACGAAAGAGGATTAGTTTATCAGAAGATAAATAAAATTAAAGAAGCTCAGGCAGATTTTGCAAAAGCCGAAGAATTAAATTTAGAAGAAGCATTTAAACAAGATATTCCGGAGCCTACAATTCTTCTTGATCAAATAAAAGAAGATTAACTATCTCAAATCTTTTAGCTCTATTATTTTATCTTTGGAATTTTTGGAATTTAATTTACCTTTAACAAGGACTCTGAAAATTGCAACCTCATCACCAAGCGAAGCTTCTATTTCCGGAATTTGAGAAACTTTATTTTGGTATAGATCCATAGAATGTTCCGGACGAAAGACTATTTTATATAACAGATTTAAAGGGATCTTGAATACTCTTATTTTTTTCGCTTTGGTCTTATTTCTTTTTCCCCATATACATAATTCCCCAATTTGAGTATCTATAGAATAAACACCTTCAATCAGTACTGCAACATATTTACTCTTTGAAAATATTTTTGCATCTTTTACGGTGTCATTATCAAGTCTGAAAGCACCATACAGATTCGAACGGGCAACATCCGGTTTTGAGAAATCTATATTGGTAATTTTTGATAAAGATAATGTCATATTTTTGAGTTTTTTCCCAATTATTGATGATGTCTTTTTAGAGCTGCCAAGATGGAATTCTCTGGAGCCTATCCTTGGTAAAGAACCATCTAAAATTGAAAATGCCGCATCGGCTTTTACATCATTCAACTTGTTTTTTGTTATTAAATGTAACGTTGCAAATGCACGGCCATACGCAAAATCAGGCAATTTAAAGAAATTTGTCACAACATCATTTGAATCTATATCATATGCCGAAAAATTTATATCTGAAGAGTGATCTGAAATATTGTATATCCCTTTTGCACTCAGTACTCCTTTGGCATAATCTGCTTTTGGCATTACAAAATGGACAACATTATTTTTTAGATTACCATATATATTAGTATTTTTAACTTCAAATTGACTTGAATATATTCTGTCTACAGTAATTTTACCTTGCTCAACTATTACATCCGGTCTGAATGATTTCTTTTTAGAGACAGTATTTGAAGTTTTTTTAGATAATTTGACTTTATGTGCGTAAAATTGATGCAAATGGACAGCAATATTTTTGATTAAAATCTTTTTACCGATATTTTTATCCATTTCACAATTTAAGAAAATCGGAGAACCGAAGAAAGTACCATTCGATTTAAAAAGAATATTATCTTTATTTAAATTTATGTTTGCTTCTCTAAGTTTAAGAAAATCCGAATGAGAAACATTGTACAAATTAAGGGTTCCAAGTATTGTATGGTTGATGTTGTCATAACGTAAATCGGAATTAAATGTTCCGTTTTTAATATAATTTTTCGTAACAGATTGTACATACGCAAAAGGAATTGTCCCATTTGTTTTTAAACTTATATCTGAAAGTTTATAACGTTTTCCTATTTTTTTAAATGATCCGTCACCACCAAAAATATTCACCCACTTACCATCTTTCAGTATTGAATATTCATAACTTTTTATATCCATCGGATCCCCATTTTTATGGGTTTGCATCGTGGCCCTTCTGACTTTGTCTGTATTACCAAGTTCACCGTAGGAAGATGAAATATTGTTACCCTTATTAAGCCCTAAAGTATAGAACACATCAACAACTTGATTATGGGTTACATATCTGACCTTTGCATCCGCCCCACCGTGAATTTCTAATATCGGAAAATATTTTTTAGTAAATTTATTTGTAAGAACAGAATGAACATTTCCTTTTACATGTAAATCATCTGTTGCTATACCTTCAAGATCAAAATCGGTCTGAACCGGCTCTGTCCCAAATAAACCGGTTGTTGCAGCAGAAACATGTTTTTTATTAAAATTAAAAACAGTTTCCGGCAATACTACATCGATTTTAAAATCAGAAAATAGTGCTGCTAGATTTCTTGTAATACATTTTCCGTAAAATTTTCCATTTTTAATTGTTAAATCTACATCGAGAGTACCTCTGAAATTTGTAAAATTTTCAATAAAATTCTTTTTATTCGGATGGCGTAATTTATAAAAATATATAAAATTTTTCTCGAGTTCATCAGCAGGTAAACCGGAAGCTTTTATATTCAACTTGTTCTTGTCTCCGGAAAGATATATTTTAGAATTCTGTAATTCTACCGAAAAATTATCGAAAATAATTTTATCTTTATAAATTATCTCTCCATCTTTACCGATATAAACAGGATATTTTGTTTCCGGAGTTTTGATTGTTGCTAAAATTTTTGTATGAATATCATGTTTTATTTTATAGGATTTAATATAATCTATCATTACCTTTGAATCTTCATCAATAGACACAAAAGCATGATTTATATTTGTTAATGGAAAGAACTTAAATTTAAACGGCTTGTTTTGTTTGTTTGATTTAAAATTATATTTTTTTAATTCCTGCACATTAACATATACATTTCCAACATCCAGATTACCACGTGCTAAATTGTAAATTCTTGCACTATAAGAAATTTTCTCAATATTTAAAGATTTTGCATTATCCAAAGGGAGAATGGATATCTCTTTTGCACTTATGATAAATCGTAAATCCGGATAGGTTTTTACCTTTAATCCTTTTATTATAAAGGGCAGAGAAGATTTATTTCTTAACATTTTTTCGTATTTGTGCAAATTATTTTCTGACGATAAAATTTTGGGAATTCCGTACAGAAAAAAAACATAAAACCCTAATAATACAAGCACAAAAAAAGATGCTAAAAATATATACACTGAACGCAATGTTTTCATATTAAGATTTTAACATAAGAAAAAAATATTTTTAAATTAAACTATTTTCAATAAACCCCAAATATGCTAATATAATCTGAGAAGAGGTGTAGTATGAGCTTGGAAATTATTATTTTAATTTTGGGGATTTTTTTAACTGCTTTTATAGTTTGGTTTCTAACTTCCAGATACTACCTGAAAAAAATTGATAAAATTAAAGATGAGAATTCTCTGCACATAATTTTAAACGATTTTAAAAAAAGCATAGATGAATATCAAAAAGCACACGCAATAGAATCAATCGAGATTAAAAATGCTATATCTACAGCTCAAAAATATGCAAAAGCACTCTCTACTAATCAGAATTTGCAGGGAGATTTTGGAGAAGATTGGCTTGAGCAGATTCTTAAATTCTCTGGTCTACAGGAAAACGTACATTATTCAAAACAATTTTCAAGCGGAAATATTAAACCTGATTTTATTCTTAACTTACCACATGACAAGCATATTGTAATTGATTCCAAGGTTATACTGAAAAATTATGTAGAGTATCTGAACTCTGATAACAATCCTGAAATTAAAAAATTATTCATATCAGATTTAAATAATTGTGTAAATACATTGGCCCGCAAGAATTATGAAGAAATGGACGAAACATCACAACCGGGGTTTATTTTAATGTTTATACCGATCGAAAGCTGCATAAATCTTTTATATACAGACTATGACTTTAGAAAAGTGATAGAAAATGCGAATTCAAAAAACATCATAATAATCGGAAACGCCTCTTTAATGGTTGCTTTAAGATTAATTAATCAACTATGGGCATCAAAGATACGATATGATAATATTCAAAATATTATTGAAACGGGACATAAATTATATAATAATATTGCCCAGCACTCACAAAATCTTATTGAAATAGAAAAAACAATACAAAAAGCATACGAATCTGTTCAAACTGAAATAAAAAGATTCACACAAAGAAACAACGGCAGCATTTTCAAAGAAGCCGAAAAATTAAAAGAGTTTGGAATAGAAGCAAAATTTTCAAAAAACGGAAAAAAAATTATTGAACAAACAATTGCAAAGGAATTTATAACAAATAATACAGGAGAGAACCAATGACAGAATATAAAGAAAACAGAAGACTCTTCAGCCTTAAAGGTGTTCTTAACCGAAGAGATTTTATCGCGAATTTTTTAACAGTAAACGCTATCGCAACCGGAATATTTATTACTCCGCTTATCATTCTATTTTTTCTAAAACCGGGCTATATGTTTAGTCTTCTTGGTATTGGGGAATTTAAAACAGGTTTTGCAATATTTATAACTTTGTGGATTTTTGCATATACAATAACAGAAGTTGTTTTATACTTCACAAATATTGCCCGCAGAATAAAAGATATACTTGGCGAAAACAGTGAAAAAGCTTCATATATAATAACATCCTTCATATCTGTATATATATTTATAACAGGTTATTTAAATTCAGATAATTTCAGTTTTTTAAAATGGATTTTGGTGTTTATCGTTCTTTACTTGATGAGCAGGAAAGGTAAAATAAGTGCACAAGAACCGAAAGATGAACTTGCCAGATTTAACTGGGGTGCTTTTTTAGGAACATGGATATGGGGATTGTTTAACAAAAGTTATAAAGCGTTATGGGCATTACCACTTTGGTTTACCCCTGCAGGCCTTAATTATGCGATAGTTTGCGGGCTCAAAGGTAACACCTGGGCAAATAAAAAGACTAAATATGAAGACATTGAACAATTTCATAAAAACCAAAAATTCCAAACTAAAATATGGCTATGCGTTATTCCTGTAATTGCAATAACAATATTTTTCAGTTCAATTGCAACAATTGGATTTATTGCACGTCATTATGAAAAAACACATCCGGAATTTAAGATACATTTAGAAAAATATATTCAAAAACTGGACATTCAACAAGCAGAAAGAATATTTTCACAAATAGAATTTAAAGATGGAGAATATAAATTCTACATTGAACCTGCAACCTGGGATAAAACTTCAGAACAAATAAAAGGTAAAATAATTAACACCGCAGCAGTATATGTAACGGATACAGATAAAAACCTTATTAAATTAAAGTATGAAGAAGAAGTTCCGCTCTCAACTCTTAAAAAAGTCAAAATATACAGTTCTTTTAACAATGAAATATTGGGAGAATTTAATTTTAAAAATGATGATAAATATAAAAAAATAGAAGTACGGAATATCAAAGGTAAATACAAAATAAACAAATATCCGTCACTTCCATAAAAAAAAGAGCGAATTTAAAATTCGCTCTTTTTTTATTTTGAAATTTTCAATATTTTCTTTATTCTGTTAATCGGTTTTCTTTCTTCTGCGGCTCTTATTGCAGCTTCTTCAGCAGCCTTTGCTTCGGCTTGTTCTTTTCTTAGCTGTATAAGCTCTTCTACTGTCATTCCTTCTTCTCCTGCTTCAGGAGTAGGAATAGTGTCTACAAAGTCTTTTGCCGCTTCAATTTCAGAGTTTAGGGCCAACCACTTAAATGATTTAATCATTTTCAAAGGTTTTCTCGTGTCGCCTTTTAGTTTAATTTGGAACTTAGTTGCATTTTCATCTGATTTACCCTCTGCAAGATGAGGTAAAGCCTTCATTTCAGATTCTGATACAGCCTCACAGAATATTGAGAAGGTTTTTGCCAATACAATATTTAAGCCCGGAGTATGTTTAACAAGATTTATTGGGTTTAAATTCGCTAATGGCCCCAATTTATCGGAAAATGCTGAGGCTAATTTTCCTCTAACTCTTATTTCTGCACTGTTATCAAGAAGATTTAAATTACCAAAAATATACATCGACATTACATTTCCCTGAGATTTAATAGGGGAAATTTCAGCAATTCCATTTTTAAAACTCAGATGTCCATATAATTCATTAAATCTTGATGTATCAAATGATAATATGTTATTAATTATTGAACCAAGAGCAGTAGAGAAAAATTTATTATTTCTTATATTTTCTGCCATTATGAAATTTTCGAATTTACCAAACGGACCCAACTGACCGTTTTTAATATTGAAATCTATTGTACCTTTTAAAGATTTCATTTGTTCTTCTAATTGTGTTCCCTTCATAGAAAGTTTTGCCACAAAATTCATATCACCTGACAGCATATCCTTCATGTTCATTACATCAAGCAGAACTTTTTCAACATTAAATTTCTTTCCGCTTACTTCTGCTTTTAACAACATGTCAATGACGTCAAAAGATGCTTTTCCTGCAACAATCCCGCCAAGAGGGTGAGTTTTTAATCTGCTAACATATAAGACACTTTTTAACAAACAAATATCTGCAGTAGTATTATTGACTATAATCTTATCCATTACAATCCTTCGCAGATTTACTTTACCGCTCAAAACAGATAATGGAATATCTGTCCTTTGCTCAATGCCGCGTTTTTGTCTGTTTTGCTCAGAGGTAGGAAAAACCTTAACAATCGCTTCGGAAACTTTCATTATTTTGTTGATATTAATAAATTTAGAATTTACATTAACATCAAAAATCTTCATTTCCGGAAGTAATTTCCAATTTGTCTTTGCAATTAAATTAAAGTGAGAACCGTTTGCATTTACATTGTCTATAAAACATCTTATATCGTTAGAGCCTAGTTCTGTAGTTATACGATCTACTCTAGAATAGATTTCAGGTATAATGATGTCTTTTATAACAAATTGACCGCTTATTGTAGGACTTTCAGGTTTGCCATACACAAAGAGATTGCCTCCGGTCTTAAACTTTGATTTTTTTAATACTACAAGAGATCCTTCCAAATCGTGAGTTATATTCAACTTGAATAAACTTATAAAAGGCTGGAATGTTATGTTTGAAATAATTGCTTTCAGTGAAACCAATTCTCTTGTCATTCTCAAATTTTTATCAAGGTTATCACTAAATTCTGATAATATTCCTTTTACAAAAAGACCTGTTTTTTCGACCTTTAATGTATCTCTGTTTTTTTCAGCATGAAATTGTAAAATTGTATCTTTACCCGCAAAATCTTTCATCAAAACAGGAGAAATATAATTTGCAGCACTTGCTTTGGCTTGTGCAACAAATTTCATTTTATTTCCTTTTGCATCAAAATTAGCTTTAACCGGAATTATACCCTTTACATCAAAATAAGGTAATAATACATCCCCTAACACAATTCCCAAATCTGATGCAGATATATTACCATCAACCTTGAAGTTTGCATCATATGATGAAAGATAATCTTTAATCTCCCCATTTATTGATATTGCAGAATTTTTATTAAAATTAATTAATACAGGATTTAAAACAATTTTATCATTATCAATATCCGTAACCAAATTATTGCTTTTTATTACTGAATGTAATTTTGGCAAAATCAGATTGAAACCTTTATTGCTTAATCTTCCCCTTATTACACCCGTATGAGATGCAACTCCAAAATACGCAGATTCATTTGACAAAATAAAGTTTTCGGCTTTGTCTTTAATTTTTAATTTTTCTAAATTACATTTCAAAATTGTAATGAGATTTTTAATCTCTCCGGTTATTTTTGCATCAATAGTTAAGACGCCTGAATTCAGGTCATAACGATTTTTAATATCCCTTGGTGCAAAGGATTTGTATAATGGCGCTAATGGAATTCCTTTACCATTAATAACAAGATCCGCAACAGAATTAGAGTTGATTTTTCCTGAAATATCCAACGGTTTATCATTAACCATAATGTGCGTATCTTTTATATTCAAAGAATTGTTATCGAATATTAAATTCATTTTAATATCATTAAATAAAATTCCTAAGTTCTTATTAACAATATTTGCATCTCTTACAACTATCTGCCCGGAAGATTCTATTTGCTTGAAATCAGTTTTCAATTTCGCATCAGAAAGAAAATATCCGCTTGCACTCATATTTTCTATGTCATTTTTGATATGAATAGTATCTAAATATGCACGGGCTATTTTCAACAAATTATCCAAATGCACCTGAGTAGAATCAAGAGCAAAATCTATAAAAGGTTTTCTGCCATGACCTAAAAGCCCTGTAAATTTAATATATTCTTTACCTGTAACATACAAATTAGACTCAATCTCAGACTTATAACCTTTTCCTGTAAATCTAAAATGTGATTTTGGCAGTTGAAGTCCTGACATCTTCAGAGTAGTATCTTCAACATTAAAAAATCCGTTTATTTTAAGATGTTCTCCCTTATGCGCTTTTCTTATCTTTATTTTTGAATTTATATTTGACTTTAATTCATAATCTCTGTATATAGAAACAGGATTTACAAAAGGGACAACATATACAGCTTCAAGATCCTCCTCTTCTTTTGGAGGCATTATAAATCTTGGAAGTGCAGAATCTATATCAATATTTGCTGTAATATTTGTATTTTTGTCACTTAAGAATTTTGCTTCTGTCTTTATCTTTGCAGTTCTTCCGTTAAAATATCCCAATTTTAACTGATCACCCTTTAAAGTAAGAGAATGATTTGCAGCAATATCATCAATAACGGCCTTATAATGATTTAATTTTATCTGAGGAATATTGACTTTTATTTTAGTAACATCAAAAGGCAACGTCATTTCTTCCTGTGCAGCATATTTTTCAGGATGAGCCAATTTATCCTGACGGCGTTTATTTACAATATCAGCATAAACCTTTGCAGCTTTAAATTGTTCACCATTTTCTATATCCAAAGTAATATGCGGATCATTTAACCTTGCACAGGTGACTCTTACGCTTAACCATAACAAACTTGGCAAAAATACCTTTCCTTTAAAGGTTTTTGCACTAAAAAATTCTGACTTATCCGGCAATTTAAGAGTAATATCATTTACTTTCAGACCAGCCTCTAACAAAGGCGTAGTGATAATTCTCACTTTTCCGTAATCAAGATTTAAACCTGTATAATCTTTAACAAGTTTTTGTATATCTGATTTGTATGGTGCCAAATCTATTCTGTGCGGCAATACAAATAAAAATGAAAAGTACAGTAATGCCAAGATGCCACATATTGTATACCCTGTAATCAATAAAAATTTTTTCATAATAACCTCAAAATAATTGCTGAGATTATTATAAAACAAAAATAATCAATCCAACATTAACTAATTACAAACAGATGAAAGAAATATGCAAAAACAACACCATATGTTGCACCTACAAAAACTTCCAAAGGAGTATGTCCCAACAATTCTTTTAACTTCCCGCCAACAGCATGTAAGTCATTATTATAAAAGTCTTCCATCATTTTATTTAAACAAGCGGCGGTTTTACCTGCAGCACGTCTTAGTCCTGCGGCATCATACATTATAACCATAGAAAAGCCCAAAGCTATCGCAAAAGCTATTGAATCAAAGCCCTCAAGCAAGCCAACAATTGTTGACAAACCCATTACACCGGCAGAATGTGTACTGGGCATACCTCCGGTGGTTGTAAAAATTTTAAAGTTTATTCTTTTTGTTTGAATAGTAAATAAAATAAATTTTATTATCTGACCGGTAAACGCGGCCAACAATCCTGCACACAATACTTCATAACCATTATTTGCAATTAAGTGTTTAAAAGCTTCAAAATACATTAAATACCTGCCCTTTTTGATATGTTGTCAATAATATCATTAAAAATATTTGAATTAAAATTCTGTTTCACCATTATATCACGGCATTGATCCAACAGGCAAGCCAATTTACATTTCGCATTTTCTAAACCATACAAAGAAACATAAGTCAGTTTTCCTTCTTGCTTATCTTTTCCCAGAGTCTTGCCCATTTCCTCAAATGTAGAAATTTCATCTAATATATCGTCTGCTATCTGAAAAGCCAAACCAAATTTTTTGGCAAAATCGGTAATACATTCAAGCTGTTCTTCAGATGCATCTGCAATAATTGCACCGGTCCGCATAGCTAATTGAAATAAATCGGATGTTTTGTGAATATGCAAATAATTTAATGTTTCTTCTTTGTTTTCAATTTTAATATTTCTTTCCGATTCTATATCAACAACTTGTCCTGCAATTACTCCGTATGCTCCTGCATACTTAAAATATTCATTTAAAATTCTTATTTTCACAGATGGTGAAAGATTCTGAGAAAACTTTACAATAATGTGCGGAGCGTAAGTCAAAAGCGCATCTCCGGCAAGGGTTGCTATGGCTTCACCAAACACTTTATGATTTGATGGTTTTCCACGCCTGAAATCATCATTATCCATACAAGGCAAATCATCATGTATAAGCGTTTGAGAATGAAGCATCTCTATTGCACAAGCTGTTGGAATAGCATCTTCAATATCACCGCCAAAAATTTTGCATGCTTCAAGACACATTACAGGTCGTAAACGCTTGCCCGGAAGCATTAATGTGTATTTCATAGATTTAAATAAAGCATGAGGATATTCTATTTGCAGAAATTCATCAAGTTTATCATTTATCAATTCGATATAATTATTCATTGTCATTTTCTTCAATTTCCTTATATAGTATTTGTTTTTTTGTATTGCGCGAAGCCTGACGTTTTTTCTCGCTTATTTTTACAACAGACTTATTATTGTGAAGTTTATGATGTGACTCTGTTTTTACTCCGTTATATTTAACTTTCTCTTTATACTCATATGCTTCTTTCAAAAATTCTGTATAACTTTCATATCTGGTTTGATCTATCAACTCCATATTTTTTAAAACTTCACATCCTGATTCATTTATATGAAGGCAGTCAGCATATTTACATTTGGATTTAAAAACATGTATTTCATCAAATAATTTATCAACATCCCTTGGTAATATAAAATCAAATTTCACATTACTAAATCCCGGAGTATCAATAACTCGGACAGAAGAGTTAATATCTATTATCTCACAGTGCCTTGTTGTATGAGTACCTCTTCTTAATTTTTCACTGACTTCTCCCGTTTTTAATCTGATATTTGGGTTAATTGCATTTATCAAACTGGATTTACCCACCCCTGAATTTCCACATAAGGCAGATAATTTTCCATCCAGTAAGCTGCATAAATTCTCAATTCCATATTTTTCGGATGCCGAAGTAAAAATAACTTTGTAACCTAAAGATCCATATATTTTTTCTATTTTTTCCTGAAGAGAACTTTCAAGTCCCAAATCCTCTTTATTGAAGCACAAAATGACAGGAATATCATAATACTTTGCTAAAGAAACATAACGATTTAGCTGATGAAAATCCAATTCAGGCTGCTTGAGAGCCGAAACAACCACTATTTGGTCAACATTTGCAACAGCAGGCCTTCTTATAAAACTTTCTCTTGGTAAAATATTATTTATAACATCTTGTTCAAATTCAACATAATCACCGGCGACAATGCTTTTTTTCTGCTTTTTTATAATTTCTCTTATCTTGCAGACATATATATTATCTTCTGATTTTACATAATATAAATCAGAATATATTTTATAAACTTGACCTTTCATATATGCAAAGTTTACAAGAAATACAGTTATTTTTCAAATTACTAAAATTTTTGAACAATAAAATTTTGTTCTAATAATACAGGCTCATATTTTTCTAAATCGTACAATTCTATACCAGAAGAATTAAAATCTGTATCTGCACTAATATAGTCCCCATTTTGCCTTTTTGCATAACCACGCTCTACTATAAGTGTGTGGGATTCTTTTTCAAAATCCTTTGTATTATTTTGTGCATATGGTATCAATTCATTATATAATTTTATAGCTTTTTCATACTCACCCATTAGATAATACATATATGCCTTATCACATAATATATAAAATCTGTTTTTATAATCTTTTTTATTCAATGACAACAATAAATCATCATAATCTTGTTCAATATATTCAGTTATCTGACCACTTATACTAAACATTGATTTCATCCAAAGCATTTTGATTTGTTGCGACAATGACATATTTTTTCTTGTTATATAATCATTAAAGTACTCTATTGCAGTCTCAGAACCATATATTTTTTTTGTTAAATACAATAAATTTGCAAATCTTGTCATATCACGTTTTGTAAAAATTATTCCTGATTTTTCAAGAGATTTTTTACAATCCTCCAAAGCACCTTCAAAATCCTGAATCATGTATTTGGCATATACGCTCATATCATAATACATTACCGTTTTCGGATAAAGAAAACCATACACCCTTGAAACCCCAACAGCAAATTTATATGATGGTTTAGACGAATTTAAATTTATTTTTATAATATTAAACAGTATCAATGCCGGGAAGAAAAATAATAATATAATTATAAAAACAGATACTATTCTTGAAGCAAAATGGTAATAAAAACTACTTCTTTTATTCTTAGATACCTGCGGATCAAAATTTACAATTTTATAATCTCCAAATGTAGATTTTAACTTGTTTTTATACAAATATGCAAAATATATTCTAAAAGAAAAATATGCAAATAACCAAACGATTTCGCAAACAACAAAACTTAAAAATGTCATATCCGTTTTTATAAAAATTAAATAAACGATAAAAGAAATTAAAAAAATCAGACGCTTTAATTTTTTATCAAGCTCCATACGGTATTCCAAAACTTTACCGGCTTTCTGTATAGAAAAAGTTTCTGAATAAAAACAACCGTCATTTTTATATATACAATAATTTCTAAAAATAGAGTTGCCCGATTTATCAACATAAAACAATAGCGGACTCGTTATTTTTTGCCATAACTGTTTTAAATTAATTTTCACTATAAAGAACCCTCCATAAGTTCTTTTTCGAAAAGATAAACTTCATCCTGTATATGAAGATTCTCTTTTATATCAATAACACTTAACCCTTTGAAATTATATAAATTACGAATCTTGTCAGGATTTTTTGAATTTTCTTTTGCCAAAATTGCACCTATTAAAGCCTCCATATGCGACATCGGCATCATATTGGCAGGAAGATCATCAAAACCCCACTCGTACTTTAACACCTGCTGCAGAAATTTACAATCAGCTGGAGAACGATCCTTATAACAGGAGTTCAGATGTAAACTTTGACGGGATATATATATATCAAACCTCGTTATATCTACACCTTGCTCTGATAACTCTTTAAAAAATTCACTCCCTCTTTGCGAAAGTCTCTGGGTCCAATTATCACGATTTGGAATAATTTTATTTGTCGCAACCGGCAAATATGGTTTTCCCAGTATTCTCCATTTACCCTCAAGCATTGTACGGTCATGCGGAACAGACACGCAAATTTTAGAATATTTCAGAGATGAAAAATTTTCAAAAAAGAAAATTATATCATTCATCTTATACAATTTATCAAGAGTAATAATCTTGTTATTTTCGTCAATCACGGCAACCCCTGAATCCATTCCGGAATTTGACGCTAAAGATAACCCTATATAATAATTCATTTAAAACTCCATTACAGTTTAGTTGTTATTATAGGTCCATCATCAGTTGCAATAACTGTATGTTCAAAATGGGCAGACGGTTTTGAATCTTTTGTACTGACAGTCCAGCCATCATCTGCTACAACAACATCATCGCAGCCCAAATTTAGCATTGGTTCTATTGCAATTGCCATATTTGATTTAATCAATGTTTTGTCTCCAACGCTGTAGTTAAATAAAAACGGATCTTCATGCATTACATGCCCTACACCATGCCCGCCATACTGACGAACAATACCATAACCTTCACGATTTGCGACAGCTTCAATGGCTTTTGAAATATCATCCAATACATTCCCCGGTTTCATTTGCTCTATGCCCGCAAACAAAGATTCTTCAGTTGTTAACATTAATTTATGAACTTCCGGGCTGACTTTTCCGACTTCATAAGACCAGGCACTATCTCCAACCATACCGCCGTATGTTGCACCAACGTCTATTGCTATAATATCGCCTTCTTTTACAACGATATCCTCAGACGGAATACCATGGACAACCTGTTCATTTATTGATGTACATATACTTGCTGGGAATCCTTGATACCCCAAAAATGTAGGAATTGCATGATTCTCCTTAATAACTTTCATAGCATAATTATCTAATTCTTTTGTCGATATTCCCGGCTCTAAAACTTCTTTCATTTTCTGATGAACAAGAGCAACAATATGCCCTGCATGAACCATCCTCTTTATCTCGTCTCTTGATTTCCTGTTAATCATTATTTTTCCCTCTAAAAAAATAATAGCACAAAAAACTCAATCTGACCCTTAATTAGTTAATTATTTATAATATCTACAACTGCATATGCATTAAAATCCAAAGAGCCGTATATCAGACGAATTTTATTATCATCTATCAATTCCCAGTTCACAAATAATATTTCCTCTTGACCAAAATCATCATTGGTTTCAGTAGCAGAAATTCTTGCAACTAAGTCGCTTGCCTGATAAAAATTCAGCACAGGTTTACCGTCGATAATCTCTCCTTTAACCTGATAATGCCCTACGGGAATTACCCCTTGAGAAAGAGAAATTTCAAAAGGCAAGGAAATAATTGGCAAAGATTTATCCTCTCCATGCTCTTTTTTCAAAATTTCTGTTTCATTACTTTTACTAAAATTTTCGCCTTTTGGAACTCTTCTTTTTTGAGCCCAATTTCTCCATTTATTTACTTTGGCATCTTTTTGTTTTATTGCTTTTTCAAACTCTTCATCCGATACGGGTTTTGCTTCTTGCCCTTGATTTATTGAACTTCCGTAACTGTCCCACATATCATTTGTATACATCAAATCGTCAGCAGCCAATGTCGGAACTGAAAAAACGGATAAAAATGCAAATAAAAACAAAAACCTTCTCATACTCTTATAATAATGTTTTTTTTCTGAAAGTAAACCAATTGTTTGTATGAAAAACTATTCTTTTAATTTTTTTACATAATCTATTTTCGCCAGTATTCTTTCCGTATCTTCTTTTGAGAATGAAGTTTTTACAACCTCAAGCGATTCTTCCAAATATTTTAGGGATTCCTCAAAATCTTTACGCAATAAATAATAATTACCTATCTCATATGCAATATCAGCCATATAATATGGTTCATTCAATTTTTTAGCATATTCATGAGCCTTCATAAGATACTCAAGAGATTTTTGGGAATCTCTTGAAGCATATAATTCCGACAAATGTCTTGATCCTGCATATAAGCCATTGTAATTTTTAGTCAAACTGTCTGTTTCAAGACTCTTTTTATAATATTTGATTGCCAGATCGGATTTACCATCCTCATCATATAAATTAGCCAAAGAAGCGTATGCTTTTGCAATATACTTATTCTTTTTAGGGTCAGGCTCAGCTTCAATTGATTTTTTGTAGTAAATTACAGCTGTCTCAGTATTTTCTTTTTCATCACTTAAACCTGCATAACGATAATATAATTCTGCGGAAATTTTCTTTTCTGTAAATGAATCAACTAAAGTTAATGATCTTTGATAATAGGAATATTGCTCATTTATATTATCTGAAAGTTTTGCCAATGCAATATTAACTTTTATCCGCAACTCATTTTTTATGTTTTTGTCTTTTTCTAACTCTTTTAAAATATATCTGGCATTATCATGCTTGTAAATCACAAAATATATATTTGCAATTTTCAATTTTATATCATTGGCCATATCATAATTTGACACATTATAGTAGAAATCCTGTGCTTTTGTATAATATTCCAGTGCTTCATACCACTGAGATGAATGCTTATACACTTCTGCTAAACGTATATAAATTGTTGGCAAAAACTTATCAAAATTTTCATCATCTTTTTTGGTTAACGCTTTTTGGTATAGAATTGATGCATTTTTATAATGATATTCATTCTCCGCCTGCTTAGCCTCATTCATTAACTCTGTAAGAGTTGAATTAGAGCTCCTCAAAACAAGTTCATTTATTTGTGCTTTATCACTGACAAAATCCTTTATAGAACCGGCAATATCATCTAAAACGGCACCATCTTCAATTATAAAATTGATATTTTCTATCTTTTCTTCTTTATCATCATCCTGGACCTCTGAAACTTGTTCTTCAACAGGTTCTTCTTTTTTTATAAAAGTGCCCGGGATTCTTAAATCGACTATTGGTTGAATTTTAGGACGTTGAGGAACAAAAAGATTATGATAATCTATCTCATTACGCATTGTCTGACGAGATAGACGTAAATCCCTCTCCATAGGCTTCAGCGGGAGCTGGGCTTCATATAACTGAATACAGGATTTATGCAATTTTATCATCACATTATCCTGAATCTGGTGTTCAATTATTTCTCTGTAATAATCCGGAAGATATATACTTTCTCCTTCCGAAGCCAATACAGAATTTTGGACAAAAAACATTATTTGATTCGGATTATACAAATGCAATGATTTTAACAGATTTATATGAATTGGAATTCGCATTATCGCAAGTAAACGAAATAAGTGTAAACTTACAGGATCCACAAATGTTAACATCTCTCTATATATAAAATCAGGAAATGTCATTAAGCTCTTTGAATACAATTCAAGAAATTTTGAAATACTTAAACTTCTTAACCGCATCAAACGCACAGACAAATCAACCTGTAAAAAATAGCCTTTTGTCTGATTATATAATTCATTTGAAAGAATCCCGATATTCTTTATTTCATTTTCTTTTAGGAATTTTTCAAAAATTTCCTTTGACAGTGCAAGTGTTGAAGATTTATCATATTCCAAATCCTCAAAATCTCCACCGCACGGCGCTCTTGAAATTATAATTATTTTTACATTTTTCAATGTTGAAATATGTTTTATAAAACTGAGAATTTCATCTTTATTTTCCTTTAAAACATTATCAAAAGAATTTAAAACGATTAAAATAGGCTTTTTAATAGAATTAAAATACAAATTTATCTTTTGAGTAAAATTTTCAACTTTTAATCTTGGAGGAGAAATTTTACCCTGAATCGTATAATTTCTGAAAGATTCAAAAAAGCTTAAAAGCATATCATCTAAAATTGTGGTTTCAAAACATGTATAATTTATTGCGATTACATTTGTTTTAAGATTTTGCATCACAAAATTTACGATAGAAGTTTTACCCGTACCGATAAAACCGTTTAGCAAAAATAATTTTTTATTATTCTGTAAAAAATCACAAATTTCACCAATTTGCTTTTCATTATTTTCGAGAAGACAATTGTTGAAATTGCCTTTTTTTACAGAATCTTTTATATTTATTGATTTATCTAAAAATGATATTTTCATCTAATTAATTTACTCGATTTCTTCCGTTATTTTTTGCATTATATAATCTTTTATCTGCTACAGATATAAGTTCTTGAGCTTCTGTTCCGTCGATTTCACCATATGTAGAAACACCAAGACTTATTGTAACATTGCTTTCCCTGTTATTACTTAATTGGAATTTTTTTTCTGAAATTATTTTACATAATTTTAGCGCAATATTTACAGCTTCTTCGTTTGCAGTATTTGGGAGAATAATAGCCATTTCTTCTCCGCCATATCTGCATACTATATCGGATGCTCTGACATTTTTCTTTAATGTGAATGCGACTTGTCTTAAAACAGCATCGCCGGATTGATGTCCGAAATTATCGTTAAAATTTTTAAAATGATCAATATCTATAATAATCAAAGAAAAAGATGTTTCATATCTTTTTGCATTTATACAGAACATCTGCATCTGTTCCTGAAAATATCGGTGATTATACAACTCTGTTAAACCGTCTGTTGTTGCAAGTTTATATTGTTCATCAAAATCTCTGGATTTTATAAGATATTTTATAATTACTGCCATTATAAAAACTAAAAAGGCAACACTCAAAGGTGAAACTATTTCTACCCATAAATTTTTAAATAACATTAAATAATAAGTTAAAATCATATAAATAAAATATGTTGTTACGGATAAACCCAATGCAACAGGCAAAGATTTTATTATTATAACAAAGGAAACAGTTAACAAAGCCAGACATAAACCTAATATAATATTAACAAAAGACGGTATTTTATGTATTAAACTTCCGTCAATTATGTTATTAACATATGTCGCCTGAACCTCTACACCAGGGAAAACTTTATCTACAGGAACTGTTTTTATATCAAATAAACTTGCTGCGGTTGCACCAAAATAAACGACCTTGCCTTTAAAATTATAATTTAAAGATTCTTTACCTTCTGCAGCTTTTAGCAATTTATACATTGGAATATTTTCAAATGTACCTGCGCTGCCATACCAGTTTAATATTACATTTGCATCTTCATCTGCTCTTAATGGATATATATTTTCTGCTTTCGTTTTTTGGTAATTTGTACCTACAATATAACCTAATTGCGGATAATATTTGCCTTGATACTTCAGATAAACAGGCATTTGTCTTAAAACACCATCTTCTGAACGTGAAACATTTATCATTCCAATATTTGCGTGAGCATCAAGTATTCCTTGCAAAATTATACGGCAATTTGAATACTCCAAAGGATTCATACTATCCGGAAACGGCATCATCTGAAGATATTCCGGAAGCTTTGGAGCGACCCTCAAATCTTGTGGCTGATCATCAAGATTCATTGCCGTATATATATTGTTGTATTTTTTAAATATATTTATCAGTGCCTCATCAGATTTGGCACTACTTTTCATTGATTTTACAAACATCAAATCAAATGCAACACTTTGAGGTTTTTGTTGTTCAATATAATCAACAATTTTTGCATATTTATCTCGGGGGAGCGGCCATTCTCCATAATTTTCGAGAATATACTCATAACTCGCATCATCTATTGCAACAATAACTATATCGTTATTGTGTTTTCTGACACCTGAATTAGCCTGTATACTTTGTCTTATATCAAAAGTTCTGTTTTCCACAGACTGAATAAATGTCTGATAACTCTTGTTATGCAAACCCAAAAGGACAAAAACAAATAATACTAATATCCAAAACGCATATAAAAATTTTTTCAACATAACCTATCCTGAATTACTTTACGTTTTCAGTATAGTTTAACATAGTCATATTGGCAAGAATATTTTTAGTAATAAACTTTTCCTGTAAAATCTTATTATTTAATTTTAAAATTTCTGTAGCATATGATAATTCATCAGGATTTTTTAGATAACGTAATAAACATTGCTCGTGTATGCTCATCAATATTCTTCCCATAAAAAATGACGACTGAAATATTATGCCAGATAATAATTCAAATTAAATCAACCTTTTAAATGAGAATTATAAAAAAGGAAGTTTTAAAAACTTCCTTTTTTAATTATTTTGAAACTACGTAATTTCCTTTTTCCAGATCATGAGCAACTTCTATTGCTTTTTTGAGCTGAGCATCATCCTTGTTTTTAACTTGCTCATCCGTCAAATCAACAACAATATCAGGTGTTATACCTTTTTTGTGAATATCGGTTCCACTCGGAGTAAGGTATTTTTGAATTGTAATATTAACTCCTGAACTGTTAGGAAGTTTATTTATTTCCTGAACCAATCCTTTTCCAAAAGACTGAGTCCCGACAAGAACTGCTCTTTTATTATCTTTCATAGCACCAGAGAAAATTTCACTTGCAGATGCAGAACCTTTATTCAGCATTACAACAAGAGGTTTTGTTGTTAAAACTCCGCGAGACGCCTTTTGAGTTTCCTTATAACCATCTCTGTCAACAGTGCTGACTATTGAACCACCATCAAGAAACATATCTGAGATGTAAATTGCATTACTCAAAAGTCCACCCGGATTTGAGCGTAAGTCCAGAATAAATGCTTTTTTATTTACATTCGCATTTATAATATCAGCAACTTCTTTTGAAGCATTTCTGCTGATAAATGAACTTAATCTGATATAGCAAATATCTTCAGGAATCACCATACCTGTCGGTACTTTCTGAGTAACAGATTTAACTTCAATTTCAGCTCTTGTAATAGTATATGACTTTGGTTCATCAACACCTTTACGTTTAATTAGTAAAGTAACCTGAGTACCTTCTTCACCTCTTATTTGATCTGCCGCTTTATCAACAGTAATACCTTTTGTACTTTTACCGTTAATTGCCAAAATTTCATCATCTGCCTGCAAACCGGCTTTTTCGGCAGGAGTATCTTCTATCGGTGCAATTACCATTAATTTTCCGTCTTTAACACCGATTTGTATACCTATACCTTTTAAAGAACCCTTTATCGAACTGGTTTCTTCCTGAAACTCTTTTGGATTTAAAAATTTTGTATACGGATCATTTAAACTGGCAACCATTGTATCAATTGCTACATAAGCATCTTCGTCCGTTTTGATAACATTATCATATTTATGACGCCACTTGTTCCAGTCCTGTTCATTATTAGTCTGATCGACATATTTTGTATTGATTAAACGCCATACGTTATCATACATTTCAATTGGAGTTGCAGCCTGAACATTAGACTTTATAACCCAGCCAAACATAAATAAAAATAATGCTAAAAATATTGCACTTTTTCTGATTAGTTTTTTCATTCTTTAATAGACCTCCAATAATTCCACCTGTAAAATAAAGACGAAATTATTCAATAAAAGTTCCTTGATTATGAACTATATTACCATAATTATTTAAAAATGTGAATATTACACTTTAATAATTTATTTTTTATCAAACTGGAGGACTTTTAGACCTAAAAATTTATTAGTCTTTTTAATATCAGGCAATTCATAACATTTGATACATCTTGCTTCATAAGTTTCGTCCCCGCCGATCATAATTAGCGGAGAACTTTTATCAGCCGGCTTACCATCGATTAAACGTTGAGTTCTTGTAGCTTCTTCGCAGCCACACTTCATACATACAGCATGCAATTTATCTACTTTTGTTGCAATACACATCAACTGAGGCATCATACCAAAAGGTTCTGCTTTAAAATCAAGCTCTAATCCTGTACCAATGACCTTTTTACCCTCATTCATCAATTGAGTAATAACAGGCACAATATTTGAATCGAAAAACTGCAATTCATCGATTGCAACAACCTGTGCATCTTTAACAAGGCTCAGAATCTGAATTGAATGTTTAACTTTTATAGCATCAAGCCACAATCCGTTTCTTGACTCTATGTAGTCACCACCTGAGCGGGTATCAACGTCAGGTGATATAACTTTAACTTTTTTCTTTGCAATAATACAACGTCTGACCCTGCGCAAAAGCTCTTCTGTCTTACCACAGCTCATAGGCCCTGATATCAATTCAAAACTGTAACCTTCCATCCCTTTTATTTTCTCCCATGACCATGTTCAAATGTCATATTAATTATAAAACCTAATTACAAAAAATAAAAGTAAATAATTATTAAATATTAAAACATGTCATCCTGAATTTATTTCAGGATCTGTTATTTGACAACAATTTACAGATTCTGAAACAGCTGACAGCTTCGCTGACGCATACAAGCTCTCAAAGCTCGTACCTCGCTTGTTCGTTTTGTAAAGTTCAGAATGACAATTGCGGTGTATAAACATGTCATTGCGAACGGAGTGAAGCAATCCAGTTATTATTATGGGCAAGCTTGATACCTTGCCCATCCACATTCTTAATCATCACATTCTAAGCATTTTACATGGTAATATTTATCTGCACTATTATTAATATATAGTTCAGCATCAAGATATGGACACTCATCAATCCTTCCTCCTCGGCGCATATCAATCCTGACAAGATTTGGAGAAGAGCAATTGTTTACCCCAGAAGAGCTTAAAGTTAAAGACACAGAACGAAGTGATGAACCCTGAGAAGTTTTTCCTTTATATACCCCTGTTGTATGAGTACATGACGCTGTATGAGGATTATAAGATCCATCCTTGCAACAATCCGCGTAAACTGTGAATTCAGTATTTGACGGCAAAGGTTGATTTGAATTTCCTGTTCTTGATATATTTTGCAAAGTGACATGTAAGTCCATACTATATGTTACGGATTTTGAAGTGCAACAGTATCCTTCGTACAAATCCCAAGGAGCTCCACTACAACAATTATGTTTTACATTTTGATAAACACTAGTATCAATATTTTTTAAAAGTTCCCACCAAGTCATATTTGGGTATAAATATTCGCCTAAAAACGTGAATTGATATTCTTCATTAACCGGCGTTGTCGCTATGTATGTGCAACAGGACTTCTTATCATAATCAGTGAATCTGTTTACTTGTTCAGAATCAAGTGGGTTACATTTATTGCAAGTGTCATGTGAATCAAAATAATCTGATGATGTACAACACTCATCATCAAAATATCCGGTCGGAGTATAATTTGAAGACATACAACAAGCGAATGTGATCCCATTATCACAAGGGTTTGTAGGTGTTGTTGGTGTTGTTGGTGTTGTCGGAACAGTTGGTTCAGGTTCTAATGTCGGTCTACAAGCAAATACTTTATTGAATATCTCTGGATACGAACAACAACTATCCTCTTTATTAGTTATTTGAGATTTTCTACCTGAACTTGAACAACATCTAAATGAATTATCACTACTGCTTTTACAATCCGGGCAAATTGAGCCATCG
>CACXDL010000044.1 GCA_902766395.1 uncultured bacterium | reverse complement strand
TCTTTTTATGGTGGGCGTTATAAGACTCGAACTTATGACCCTCTCCTTGTAAGGGAGACGCTCTACCAACTGAGCTAAACGCCCTTAAAAAAACTATTTATTTTTCAGCTGTGTTTGCTTTTACCTTCGCAAAAGAGATATTAGCAAGAACATTTTTTATTGTCAATACCTTTATGAAACTTTTTTTTGAATAATACGTCACTATACATATAACAATTTTAAGAGTGGAGGGAGCAATGACATCTGTTATATGTGAATATGAAAAAATAGATTTTGCAAATGAAGAGGAAGAAATCAAAAGTTTTAACAATGTAGTAATAGAAGATGACATTCTGCAATGTTACCTGAAAGAAATTGGTCATGTTAAATTACTTAAATCTGAGCAAGAGAAAGAGTTGGGGAGATTAATTAAAGACCAGAAAAATGATGCCGCAAAACGAAAACTCGTACAAGCCAATTTGCGCCTTGTTATAAGTATTGCAAAAAAATATACAGGGCACGGGGTTTTGTTTATGGATTTGGTTCAGGAAGGATCTATTGGTTTAATGAGGGCTGCTGAGAAATTTGATTACACAAAAAATTTTAAATTCTCGACATACGCAACATGGTGGATTAAGCAGGCTATAGCAAGAGCAATTGCAAACAACTCCAGATCAATCAGGATTCCTGTACACATGTCAGACAAAATAAAAAAATACAATAAAGCATATGAATACCTTTCAAATAAACTAGACAGAGAACCTACAGATGAAGAAGTTGCTAGCACCCTGAATATAGATATAAAACAGCTTTACAAAATTAAACACTCTATATTCTTAGAACCAATAAGCCTTGAAACAAAAATTACAGATGATTTATGCCTTGGAGATTTCGTCGAAGATACAAACTGCAACTTGCCGGAAGAAAAGGTTAAAAAAGAATTTTTAAAAAAGGATTTACCCAAAATCATCAACATACTTACAGAAAAAGAGAAAGAAATTATAATTTACCGTTTTGGACTTGACGGAAAGAAACCCAAAACACTGCTTGAAGTCGGCAACAAGATGGGATATTCAAAAGAAAGAATAAGACAACTTGAAAATTCAGCTATTAAGAAGATGCGAAATTCTAAATATAAAAAACAAATGTTAGATTACATAGATAATTAAATATTATTTTCATAAATTCATCTCTAAACCCGGTACCTGCAAATGCCGGTCTTTTTTTTTATGACAAAAGAGATTTTGCAAAATCAATCGAACGGTCATTTATGTCTCCGCCGGCAAGCTCTGCAATAGCCTTGATTCTGTTCTCCCCTTCAAGGACAAAAACTTCAATTTTTGTCTCATCTTCCTGGGATTTCCGTACATAGAAATGTTTATCCGCTTTAGATGCAATAATTGCCTGATGGGTTATTACGATAACCTGATGAAATTTTGCAAGTTCTACCATCTCTTCTGCAACGCTTTGAGACGCATGACCTGATATGCCTGTATCAATTTCATCAAAGATAACTGTATCAATTTCATCATTTGATGCGAATATCGATTTTATTGCAAGCATAACTCTTGATATTTCCCCTCCGGATGCCACTTTTGCTAATGGTTTTAAATCTTCGGAAACATTTGTGGAAATTAAAAATTCAACATCATCTATACCATCAGACGAAAGCTCTTTTGACTTTATATTTATTTTAAAACGAGCTTTAGGAAGTTCAAGTGACGTTAATTTATCCTGAATTAACACAGAAAGAACCTGTGCATAATTTTTTCTTTGTTCGCTTATATTATCAGCGATATTTGATAATTCTTGTTTTACTTGTTCAATTTCTTTTTCAAGATTTTCAACTTTTTCAGTAGAAAATTCAATTTCGGAAAGCTGTTGCGAAAAATTTTCGTATGAACTCAAAACTTCTGACAAAGAATTCCCATATTTTCTTTTTAATTTATCTAAAATATACAGACGCTCCTGAATTTCATTTAATCTCAGCGTATCATTGTTCATATTTTGGCTATAATCCCTAAGAGAAGAAGAAACATCTTTTAAATTCTCAACCAAATCTGCAATCGCACTTTCCGCATCCGAAAGCTCAGAATCTAAAGATGCAGCTTTTGAAATATCAGATTTTATATGAGTAAGCGCTTCTAATACAGAACCATCATCTCCATTTAGTCCCCAATAAGCTCCGCCTGTAAGTTCTTTCAATTTTTCAGCATTTTCTAAAATTTCAAGTTCATGTTGGAGCTCCTGATCTTCATTTTCAGATTTTATTTCAGCATTAGAAATCTCTTCTATTTGAAATTTTAGAAAATCGATTTGAGACTCTGTAATATTTGCCGAATTTTTTGCATCTTCATACTTTTTTATAAGTTCCTGATATATTTTATACTTTTCCTGATATTGAGACAGCAGATCACCATATAAATCTTTTGCATATGAGTCCAACAGCTTTATGTGATACTGAGGTTGCAAAAATGTATAAGTCTGGTGCTGAGAATGAATATCAATCAGCAGACTTCTAAGAATTTTAAACATTTCCTGATTAACTAATGTTCCGTTAATTCTTGAACGAACACCGCTTGTACTTATTTCCTTTGATAAAACAACCTCAGAGCCATAATTGTCAATACCATTATCTTCTAAAAACTTTGATAAAAAAGAATTATTCTGTTCAAGAGTAATCTCAATTACAGCTTTATCTGATCCTGTTTTAATAACATCTTTTGAAGTTCTTGAAGAAAAAACAAGATCAATTGCGTTTAATATTATACTTTTCCCTGCACCTGTTTCACCTGTTATAATATTTAGTCCTCGGGCAAAGTTTGCACATAACTCATCTATAAGAATATAATTTTTTAATTTTAATTGTTTTATCATAATTACAATATATTATAAATTGGCGCCACAACACTTTTTATATTTCTTACCACTTCCACAAGGACAAGGATCATTACGACCAATTTTTGCGGAAGCATTAATTTGAGGCTTGTTTTCATCTTCTTCTATAATACCCAAGGTATTGGAAAAAGCATCAGAGCGATATAAAACAGTGGTTGAAGACATAATCTTATTACTCAAATATCTTCTTTTGTACTTATTAAGCAACTCTTCAATAGAATAATTTTTGCCCAAAACAGCATTAACAATTTTCATAAAATTAGAATGTTTTTGAGCAACATTTTTTATTAAATTTGCACTAAACTTATCATTTTCCAAGAAGTATTTTATACACATATCATAATTTGTAATTTTTGTATAATCTTTTACCTCAAAAATTTTATTGAAAGTGCCATAAAAAGGAATTGCATACAGCCCCAACTCTTTATCGTAAATAATACCTACATCATAAACTTCTTTGTGAGAAGAAAAACCGCTCAATGAATTTTCAAGGAAATTATCATAAGAATTATTAAATTCCGATACACTGAAAAATCTATATTCTTCTGGCTCATGGATCAAATTTTCATACTCTTCTTTTTTACCTTCTTCAGCATAATCATTAAATACTCCAATCAAGTCATCTGCATACTTATTTGTTGTAATAATCTCAGATTTCCCAAAAAATTCCATAAACTTATCATAAATTTGGGCTACATCATCTTCTATTTCTTTTTGTTTTTCAGGATTGTCAAGGTAAACCAATTCCGGATTTTGAATTATTTTTGCAACAGCATAACGATATGCTTCTGTCTTTTTAGATGATGGCAACACACCTGAAATTTCAAGCAAATAATAATCCCCATCTATTGATACAATTCTTGCTATAATATAATCACCTTGTCCCATACCTCTAAATGCAGTCATTTTCATCAAAGAAATAATATTATAACGTCTTTCATTTACTATATTCAATAATTCAAAACCATTTTTGTTTACACGTTTAATTTCAAAAACAGAGGAAATTGAATTTTCCATTGCTTCAACAACAGTTTTGGATTCCTTATCGAGATTCTTATTATTTTCAAGATATAACTCCGGAATACTCTTCAAATCCTCGCCCACATTTCTTTCTAATATATAGTTAAAACAGGCAGTCTGAAAAGGAACACCATTTTTTGAATTTTGTCCTATTGTCTTCAAATATTCATTGAAATCGTCTTTTATATCTTTATGTTCCTGTATAAAATCAGCAATATTACGAATAACTGAATTTATACTATTCTTACGCTCTTCAATATTCATATCTCTCCCCTTTGTTATAAAGTATAGAATAATACTATTTTACCGATAACTCAAATATATTAAGAATTTGAATAAATTTTAAACCCTAATCGGTTAATTTAAAATCCCCATTTTTCTTAATATGTTCAACTAATCCTCCATCCTCAAGTAATTTAATCATAACAGGAGGCAATGGTTCTATCTGAATAATAGTCCCATTTGTTAAGTTATTTATCACACCTTTTTCTATATTCAGTTCAAGTTCATCACCATCATCAATAGAGTCAGTATCACACTCTATAGCTAAAAGTCCGATATTTATGGCATTTCTGTAAAATATTCTGGCAAAAGATTTGGCTAAAACAGCACCGACTCCGGCAATTTTCATAATTCTTGGGGCATGTTCTCTTGAAGAACCTAAACCAAAGTTATTCCCTGCTACAACAAAATCACCCTTACTCATTCTTTGTGCAAATGTTTCATCGGCATCTTCCAATACATGCTTTGCGAATTCGTTTAAATCACTTCTTAAGTGATACAAACGTCCCGGAGCAATGTGATCAGTAGATATATTATCACCAAATTTAAAAGCTTTACCCTTCATATAATGTTCTCCTTTTATATAATAATATCTCAAAAATAAAATCTGTGGTATACTATCAAAAAGGACAAAACATGTATTTTAACAGAAAATGTAAAATAACTTTTATATGCCATGGAGCAACAATATACTCAGAAGAAGGCAGATTTTCAGATTCTTTAACATACCCGCCTTTGTCGGAATTAGGGGTTGAGGAAATGAAAAATGTTGTAAAATACCTTAAATCAAGAGGGGTTAAAAACGATGCAATATATTCTTCTCCTTCAATAAAAACAAAACAATCTGCAGATATGATTTCAAAACTTTTTAAAAAAGATTTTGATGTCCTTGATAAATTAACTTCAAGAGAATGCGGCCTTTGGAATGGTTTAACTTTTTCTCAAATATTAGATAACTATCCTAACGGACTAAGAGATATCCTGTTGTATCCAGAAGAAAAAACTGCTGCAGGAGCTGAAAGCAGTGTAACTTTTATTAACAGAACTAAAGACGTTATAGATAATGTTGTTGAGGATAATATTGGAAACAGAATAATAATCGTAACACATCCTGAGGTTATTCAGGCTGCAATATGTTCTGCTCTTGAAATTAACGCTGATAAACTGCCAAAAATATATATCAGAACAGGAAGTCTTACACAAATCAGCTATTTTGAAAATTGGGCGAGCCTTGTATACTCAGACTATGTGCCGGCATAATTTTCTATGCGGATTTTTCCAGTATTTCGGATATTTTATAAATCTTAGGATATTTGCCCATTAATGACATAATCACTGTATAAGCCATTAAAACGGTAATACACAACTGTATAAAAGAATAATCAAAAAGAATTGGCCTGTTAAAAATAAATTCAATGTGCGCAACGAGTATCTGAATAATCGGAACCATTGCCAACAAGCCCAAAATAAGCCTAAAAAACATAGATAATACAACAACTAACAGAGTCAAAAATATTGCCTGAATTGTATTGAATCTTACAAACCTGGTGGAACTTTTTTTTCTGAAATAAAGGTAAATAAGATAAATAATACCTGCCCAACCCAAAGTGATATATGTCAACGCACTAACAAATTTGTCAGAAGTTGATACTGAATATTTCATAAATTTATCTATCCCTTCTGTCTTTTAGCGGATATATAATCTTCCATTACCTGACTATAAATAAGTTTATACTCATCAGCCGTCGGAGCCAAACCAATAGAAGCTCTGTATGCAAGTATCGCATTTTCGATATCACCTGACAAATAATGAGCATTTCCAAGTAATGAATATATTTCAGCATTATTTGTATCTACTCTCAAGGCTTGTTTATATAAATCAATTGCTTCTTCATTTTTACCAAGACTTGAATACAAATTTGCCAATAAAACGTATGCATTAGACAATTTGGGTGAAGCTTCTATTGCTTTTTTATATATATCAATGGCAGAATCATATTCTTTGAATTCAGTTTTTGATATACCATAGCAAATATAAACCCTGTATTTATCCTCTGTCATAGATAAAGCTTTTTCATAATATTCATAAGCCTGTTCTTTATCTTTAAGTAAAGTCAAGGCATTACCGATACAAACAGCAATAAGCTCATTATCCGGAGCAAGAACAAAAACTTTCTTAAACAACTTCAATGCTATTTCATATTCATTAAGCTTAAAACAAACATTTCCAAGATCAATTAAGGCGTTTACATTATCCGGATCTAAAGACAAAGCTTTTTCATAATATGCCTTGGCTTCAACAAAATCACTATTGTCCTGATACAATAAAGCTATAGCATTATATATTTCCGGATTTTGAGAGTTAAGATCAATTGCTCTGTTATAATAGAACAATGCTTTATCAAAATTCTTCCATTCCGCAAATACATTACCAATATTGTAATATATCAGATAATTTTTCGGATTAACTTCCAGCGCTTTATTGTAGTATGAGAGGGATTTTCTGAAATCTCTTTCATAAAACCACATCGTTCCCATACCGACAAGTGCCTGTATATCATCCGGTTTAATTGCCAAAAGGCTGTCTAGTACAGACATGACTTTGTCATAATCTCTTTGTGCCATATAAAGCTCTGACAATTCATGATAATTTTCAATGTTGTTTGGCTCTTTGGCCATTTTTACAACTAATTCGTTAATTTTTTCATTTAAATTCATATTTTCCATGTCTATATCTTAACTTATCTCTTATATTTTGTAAATTAGATTAAGAGATTTTAATATATTAGAGGCAAAATATAATAAATATTGACAAAATAGTATGGTTGATGTTTCATATATATGTATTAGCCGAGATTTTCGTGCTGGATTTATCGGTTAAAATGTAGCCGAAAGCGTGACGTCCAAGCGTTTTTCACCATGGCTTAGGATAGGACAAATTGGTAAAAGGAGAAATTATGCCAACAATTAACCAGCTGGTTCGTCAAGAACGTAAAATGCTAAAATCAAAAACAAAATCTCCTGCTTTGATGAATTGCCCTCAAAGACGTGGAGTATG
>CACXDL010000043.1 GCA_902766395.1 uncultured bacterium | reverse complement strand
ACAAATACAGGTTCAAAAGGTATAGATATTGAAGGCTTAATCAAAACTGATGCTAAAAATATAAATATAACAAACAAAAATTCAAATGTTTATATCGGAGAAGCTAATTCAAATAACAATAATTATATTACATCAGCAAAAGACATCATAATAAATCAAACAAACGGTTCGATACTGAACGGTTCAGAATCGAATGGTTATAATCATGCATATAAAACCTTACTTGTGTCAGACGGTGATTTAGAATTAACTGTGTCAGACGGTGATATAGGAAGAACAGATGCCCAAAAACCCGGAGTTTCAACAAAAGCAGATACAAGAGTTCCTGATGAATCGATAAATGTAAAAATCAATGGCAAAATAACAGCAAAAGCAGAAAATGAAAATAAAACAGATGTACGCTTTATTAATTTAAGAGCAAAAGAATCTGATTTGAATCTTTATAATGTTGTATCAGACGGCAATATTGTTTTGACAGCAGCAGATATGATACCTATTGGTGAACCTGATGCACAAGGCTATGTCCCATATAAGTCATATTCCGTAAAGAATGCGGGAGATGCCGGAGATTATGTAATATCAGGACAAAATGTATCCATTGTTGCAAGTGAAAATATAGGTGAAGATGGTAAAAATCTTACAATGATTCAAGATCATCTTGGGAACCCCGCATCAAGAGTTTATCTTGAAGCTTATGATTCAATATATTTTGATGGCAGATCAAACAAAGTTGGTGAAAAATTGAGAATAGCGCAAGCGAGAACAAAAGGCTTAGGTCAAATAGTTCTTGATCTTGAAGATGAAACCACTATAGAAAATCTTGTATTTGGACATACAATAAGTGTAAAACAAAAAGGTAAGGATCTTATCATAAATAATATTTCAATGTATGGTGAACATCTTGAAGATGGCGATTCTATTTTGCCTATATCAGAAGATGCAAGGAATGCAATAGGTAAGCAAATTATATTGGAAGCTTATGATGCTTACGCAAATGGCGAAGGAAATTCAACCATAACAATTAAAAATGCTGATATTTTAGGTCTTGGTTTAAGAGACGAAACAGGAAACAGGGTAGTAGATGTGAAACTTGTTGCAGATAATATTGCTTTTGAATCGAATGCAACTTCAAATTTAACAAAAGAGCCGATTGTGTTTGAAGTACGTGGGGTATCGGAAGCTGATGTTGCTTCTGTTGGAGGTAATCGTACTAATTATAATACTAAAGATGGAAATTATATTGCAAACAATGTAAAAATTAATGTAGATACTAATGAAAAGAACAACCATGGTTTGATTTTCAATTCTTTACATGCAGATAATGCCACCGTAACAACAAATATGACAGATATAGCAATAAACGATGCTTATATAACTAATAATGCAACAATAATAAATGGCAATAGCAACGCGTCAGGATATAATCATATTGCTGTAATCAATAATACTTCAAGAAACCTTGTTCAGGCTGATATACAATTATATACACAAAAGACCGGTAAATTTAATTTAAGTATGGATGATAGTATAAATATAAAAACAAATGCCCCTGTTGTTCATTACCTTGATAATATTTTAGTAAATGGGTATCATAATGAAAACAGCTTTACTAAATTAACATTAAAAGAAAATATTGTCCAACAAATTTCAAAAGATCTATATAAAAATACTGTTATTCTTGATGTTTCGTCATTAAAGGCATTAGAAGTAAAATTAGACACAAGTAAGATAATACCAAAAGAAATAATTAATTATACATTTCCAAATGATAAAAATTATGAATCTGCTAAAAATGAAAATTTATCTTCAGCACGCTAATAATTAATGTTTTGAGTAAGAACGTCAAACTGGTATATAGAACGACATTAAGAATCAATCCCAAATAATTCTTTTTCAAACCTCTTTTTATCCCATTTATATTCCTTTTTCCAATAGAATAATGTTCTGCGCGAAAGATCAAGTTTTTTACCAATCACATAAAGCGGTTGTTTTTCATAAATATAAAAATGCTCTGCCGGTTTTAATTTATCTAATTTTGTCATTTTATACCTCAAAAATTATTCTGTTAATACTAAATTGGTTCTTATCCGTTAATCTTTTTACTTGAAAATTAAGATTATTTTTTATGTACCCTAATTGGCGAAAGTATTTTAACAATTGATTTAACAATGCTAAGGAATTTTTTATTCTGCGTGGTTTTAGATTTTGATTTGAACAGTACAAATAAAAATTCTTAATATCATTCATATCTATTTTTGAAATCTTTTTATCTCTAAAAAATGGTAAAATTATGTGTATAAACAGCGTGTTATAGTTTTTGACTGTTCCTTTTTTACAATTTTGTTGCACATAATTTTTCATGAAATATTTAATTGCATTATTTATATTCATGGATTTTCTGGAATATTTTTTGTTTGTGAATATTGCATAATTAACATTGTTATCTTTTTCTATAAAACGATACAAGTACTGTTCAAAGATTATTTTACCCTCGTTCAAAAGCCGTTCAAGTTCTGTTTTACAATCGCATTCTGCAATCATTTCGATTTCATCAAGGGTAAATTCTTTTAAATGTCGTGCCAATTTTTCTATGTTCATAAAATTTGCTCCATAATTTCTT
>CACXDL010000042.1 GCA_902766395.1 uncultured bacterium | reverse complement strand
TTTTTTCTTTTTGCTTCAAGACAAAAAGAAAAAATGAATAAAGAAAAATTAAAATCTTTCAAATACATTCCTATAATATTGATTATGGATTTGAAAAACATTAATTTAAATGTTAAAATGATTTTGATATGAATAGGATTACTATAAAAAATATAGTTGTACATAGTTTAATTTTAGGACTAATTTTGGGAATTATTTCTGCTATTCCATATGTGGGAATTTATGCTCTGTTTGCTGTTATAATTCTGTCTGCTCCAATTGTTTTGTTGTATCTTATTATGGACAGCAAATACGATTTTACAACAGTAAAAGACAGTATAATTTCAGGAGCAATATCCGGTTTTAGTGCAAATGTCTCTTTTTGTTTTGGATATGCTGTTGTTGCATTATTGATAAATTTAGCATTTAATTATTCGACAAATTTAATTCTTAATTCTATGATAATTAAATCTCCGTTATGGTTGTTAATTGTTTTTGTTGTTTTTATAAGTGTGTTTGTTGCTACAACTAATGCATTTTCCGGATTTTTAACATATTATTTTGTTAATATGTTACGTGATATATATGAGAGAAAAAATAAAGAGTAGAAAATAAATCAAGAGGGTAAAATGAAAAAATTTGAATCAAAAATCAGACCTATTGAATGGGTAGATACATATTGCAGGATGGTTGATCAAACCAAATTCCCTGAAAAATATGAGTATGTTGATATAAAAACAGGTCAACAGATGTTTGATGCGATAAAAACAATGATTGTCCGCGGAGCTCCGGCAATTGGTATCGCAGGAGCTCAAGGGGTTACTTTGTACGCTCAGGAACTTTCAAAAAACAACTTATCGTTTGAAGAATATAAAAAACAATTGATTGAAAGAGCCGATTATTTAGTAAGTTCTCGTCCTACTGCCGTAAATTTGTATTGGGCTGTAGAAAAGCAAAAAGAAATTATTAATAAATATAGTACAATAGATGAAATAATAACGAATTTGCGTATAAATGGTAAAGAGATTGAACTTGAAGATATTGCGATTAATGAAAAAATTGGAGAATATGGAGCAATGGTTGTTCCTAAAAGTGCAACTATTTTAACTCATTGTAATGCCGGAGCATTGGCAACAGGTGGTTATGGAACAGCATTGGGTGTTGTTCGTTCCGCTTATGCTAATGATCCTACAATTCAGGTTTTTGCTGATGAAACAAGACCTCGTCAGCAGGGTGCAAGAATTACGACTTTAGAACTTGTTATGGACGGAATTCCTGTAACACTTATTACTGATGGTATGTGTTCTTATTTTATGAAAAAAGGTATGATAGATATGGTTGTTGTGGGTGCTGACAGAATTGCTGCAAATGGTGATGCTGCTAATAAAATTGGTACTTACACTGTTGCAATTGCTGCTAAATACCACAATATCCCGTTTTATGTTGCAGCTCCTCTATCAACTATTGATAGGAGCATAAATTCCGGAGATGAAATCGTAATAGAAGAGCGCTCACACGAAGAAGTTACTGTGATTAATGGTAAAAGAATTTGTCCTGAAGGTGTCAATGTTATAAATCCCGGATTCGATGTTACTCCGCATGAATTAATAACAGGAATAATCACGGAAAAAGGTATTGCAAGACCTGATTATAAATCTTCAATTGAAGCTTTATTTGGTGATAAAGTATAAATTTAGGATAAAGGCTGAAAAATAACATTTGTTAATCATTATTAACAGTTACTTGCAAATTTAGTTTTTTACGATATGATAAGAAATGTTAATAAGATCACTAGTTAGAAAAGGAAATAAATTATGGCAAAACATTGTGAAATATGCGGAAAAGCTCCTGTGAAAGCAGCAAAGAGAACTTTCTCAAATATACAGGTTGTTCACACACAAGAACCAAATTTGCAAACAGTAAAAGCAGTTGTAAATGGCTCTGTAAAAAGAATTAAAGTTTGCACATCTTGCATAAAAGCAGGAAAAGTTCAGAAAGCATAATAAAATTAATCAATTAAAAAAAAAGAACCCTGAGGGGTTCTTTTTTTTTACAATATTAAGTTCTGTTAATATTTTCTCTTGAATACATGTAAATAATTTGTCTATTTTGTTGAAATGTAATAAAATGGTATCATTGGGAATGTTTTTAGGGATAGGAAAAGAAATGGTAGAAACAAAATCAAAAGAAAAGACTCTTACACCTCAAGAAGTTAGAAATATTTTAAAGGCTGATAACAAAGAAATTGTTGAACTTTGTAAAAAAGCTTCTATTCGCCCGAAAAAGAATTCTAAAGGGTACACTTATTTTTCATATGATGAAGTTAAAAATTTACGCAAAGTTCAGGCTGCTGTTAATGGTGTAACTAATCCTATAGGTACAAAATTACCGGCTGTATCAACTTCGGCTTTGCCTTCAGATGGTTCTGCTGTCAGAAGTATTTTGGCATCTCTTCAGGTTTTGGAAAATAAACTTAGCGATAAAATTGCTAAGGTAATTGATGAAAAACTTGAAGGAATGGATGATGTTGTTGTTGAATTAATTCGTTGCAAGACTGATAACGAAACTCTAAAACAAAAAATTGTTGATTTAAATAAAGAAGTATATCAGTTGAAAAATGAATTAAACAGCTACAGATCTGTCGGATTTGGTTTTTATAAGAAGAAAGAAGTTTATATCTGGGAATAGTTTCAGATATCTCTTACCATTGATTGCGCAAATTATATTATTATTGCGTAGTTTTGAATTGCATGTATATTAATTAAATAATATGAGGGAATGATAATGGCAACAAAAGAAGCTCCAACTGTTAATATAAGTGAAGAAAGAAACAAAGCCCTAAAGTTGGCTATAGAAAAAATTGAAAAAGATTTTGGAAAAGGTTCTATCATGAAATTGGGCGATAAACCTACGGTAAGCGTTGATGCTATCCCTACCGGAGCTTTGTCTTTAGATGTTGCATTAGGAATTGGTGGTATCCCAAGAGGTCGTATTATTGAGGTGTATGGGCCTGAAAGTTCGGGTAAGACAACTTTGGCGCAACATATTGTTGCTGAATGTCAAAAAAAAGGTGGCATAGCTGCATACGTTGATGCAGAGCATGCTCTTGACCCTGAATATGCCAGAAATCTTGGTGTTGATGTAGATAATTTACTGATTTCTCAACCGGATACAGGTGAACAGGCACTTGATATTACAGAAGAACTTGTCCGTTCAGGGGCTGTTGATATTGTTGTTGTAGACTCTGTTGCGGCATTAGTTCCAAAGGCTGAAATAGAAGGTTCTATGGAAGATCAGCAAATGGGTCTTCAGGCTCGTTTGATGTCAAAAGCATTGAGAAAATTGACAGGTATTATTGGTAAAACTAATACAACCGTTATTTTTATCAATCAACTTCGTATGAAAATAGGTGTTATGTATGGGAACCCTGAAACAACAACAGGTGGTAATGCATTAAAATATTACGCGTCTGTTCGTATGGAAATCAAGAAAACAGAAACTCTAAAAGGTGATGATGGAGAAATTGGTATTCATGCTCGAGTAAGGGTTCTTAAAAATAAGGTTGCTCCACCATTCAGGGCTGCAGAGTTTGATATTATTTTTGGAAAAGGTATTTCAAAAATCGGTAATATCCTTGATGTTGCAGTCAATTTGAATATCGTAAATAAATCCGGTGCATGGTTTAGTTTCAATGAAGAAAAATTAGGTCAAGGTCGCGAAAAGGCGAAGGAATTCCTTGAACAGAATCCGGATATCCTTGCGCAAGTAGAAACTCTTGTCCGAGAAAAATTAGCAGCAGAATAGTTATTATTAAGAATTGTAAATCCCGATTTCCCTTTAAAATAGGCTGTTATCACGGTTTTATAAAATTTTGTAAAAATAAATTATTTGCATGCTAGCAATATATAATATGTTGTGTTTTAAAATGAACAAGTAGTAATAGGAGGCAATATAATATGCAAGTAAGTTTAGATTTACAAAATCAGGTAAACAGAGGTTTATTATCACATAAAGCTGCTGAACCAGCTCCGGCTCCGGAACCAGCACAAGAACCTACACAAGAAAAAGGTCAGGAAGTAAAATCTATATATTTTGGTAATGGTGAAGAAAATGGCTATTTCAGACAAAATGCTATGAAAATATTGGTACCGTTATCTTTGTTGACAGCAGCAGGTACAATGGCTACCAGTTGTTCAAAAGACGATGATGCATTTGCAACTGCAAGTGCGATAGCTAGTGCAACAACAAATGGCAGTGTTCATACAAGCGATTCGGTACCGCATGTAAGAGATACTATTTATAAAGACAGATATATATATGTAGACACCGGCAGCTATCATCATACAGTTGATACAATATATAAATGGAAAGATGATTACAAAAGACCATTACCATTGGATACATTAACAAAACATTTAGTTATTTTTGGAATTGATTCAGTTGATTCTGTAGATAAGAGAAATGTAGTACATTTTGAATATGACAGACCTTGGGAATATAATAGTCATGCTATTTGCAATATGAATCAATTAGAATCTCAAATTTATGGTGACAGAGTATTGGTTCATGATATGGAAGTCGTTGATTATAAAGGACAACATAAATACTATGGAAAACAAGTAAGAAGAAATGTTGAATCTCCTATTTTGATTGAACGTTATGACGGGACCACTGCAAGAACTAAAAATGGTATTTTCTTAGAAATTCGTAGAAATGTGGATGATATAAAAGATGCAAATATTTTAGATACAAAATTAGAAACAAGATATTTCTTACAAACAGCCGGTGACAGTGTTCTTGTATTTAAAGATGAAGGTAACGGTAAGTTTGTAGAAGACGGTAGATTTGGAAAAGGATATCTAGGTAAAAATACTATCCTTATGAAAGACTTAATCGGCAGATATCCAACTGAAGACCATTTAACAAACTTTAAGGTCTCTGCTATAAATGATGAATTATTGAAATATTTATACATCAGAGCCAAAGACGAAGAAGAAGTATCAGGTAAGTAAAAAATATAATGGCAACACATAAATAAACAAAAGGGGCCTCTGTTACAGAGGCCCCTTTTTGCTGTAGATAATATTAATTATTAGACAGTTAGACAATAGAATATTTTTTATAATTTGATTAAATATATTATATAAACGAAAGATAATTTCGGGTATGAAAAAGAGAAGAAGTTTTAGGGTATATTTTGTATGAAAAAGACATATTTTATTCTATTCTTATTATTTTTTCAGATACCGGCACTTTCATCAAATGTTCATTTAGAAAAGGAGTATCAAAGAATTTGGTGTGCTAAAAATAGTGGTAAACTTGAATATAAACTTCCTGATTCTACACGTGTTGATTGTTTAACACAAGAATACGCCATAGAATTTGATTTTGCTCCAAAATGGGCAGAAAGTGTCGGTCAATCTTTATATTATGCAATATGTACCAATAGAAAGCCTGCAATAGTTTTAATATTAGAAAATGGCTTAAAAGATTATAAATATCTTAAAAGATTACTTGTAATAGCAAAGCTTTATGGAATAACGGTATGGACAATGAAACCAACAGATATTTATACGGATTGTCCGAGTTCGTAAGCTTTTTTAGGGTATTCTGTATTATGAATTGCTCCTTTTTGCCATACTCCACCTGCAAACAGGCAACCCTTTTCAATAGGATTTTTGAGGCAGGACATCAAGCCTCTGAATTCTCCAATAGCGTGCTGTATTGCTGCATGTGAGGTATCTGCTGCTGTTAATATATAATAAAATTCTTTATTTATGATATGAGGATATCTTGAACACATTCTGTCAATAAATGTTTTTAATTGTCCGGATATTGAATAAAAATAAATAGGAGTTGCAAAAACTATAACATCTGCCATCATCATTTTATCCAAAATTTCAGCCATATCATCTTTTATGGAGCACTCTGTGTTATTAGTAATATTGCAAACGCCACATCCGGTACAATAATGTATTGTTTTGTCCCTTAAAAATATTTTTTCAGCTTTGTGTCCGGATTTTACTGCTCCTTTAATAAATTCGTCACACAAGATATCAGAATTTCCTTCTTTTCTTGGTGATGATGATATGACTACAATATTTTTTCCCATTATGGATCCTTTCTCTCTATATATAATAACTTTATTTGTCAAAAAAGGTCAAGTATTAAACATTTATATAAATTTTTATTTTTCATATATAATAAACATATGACATCAAGAGATAATGTAAGAAATTTTTGTATAATTGCCCACATTGATCATGGTAAATCAACACTAGCAGACAGATTATTGGAGAAAACAGGCACAGTTTCTCAGCGTGATATGCAGGAACAATTATTGGATTCCATGGATATTGAAAGAGAGCGTGGGATTACTATAAAACTCAATGCCGCAAGAATGAATTATAAAGCGCATGATGGAAAGGAATATGAGTTAAATCTTATAGATACTCCGGGACACGTTGATTTTTCTTATGAGGTTTCCCGTTCTTTGGCCGCATGTGAAGGAGCATTACTTATTGTGGATGCAACTCAAGGGGTAGAAGCTCAAACATTAGCCAATGTTTATCTTGCGATTGAACAAAATCTTGAAATCATTCCTGTTATTAATAAAATTGATTTACCTTCTGCTGATGTTGAAAAAGTAAAAAAAGAAATAGAAGAAATTTTAGGACTTGATACATCTATTGCAATTCCTGTCAGTGCAAAAACCGGGCAAGGCATTGAAGATGTTTTGGAAGCTATTGTTGATTATGTTCCTGCTCCGGAGGATAATACGGAAAAGCCTTTACGAGCATTGATTTTTGATAGTGTTTATGATCAATATTTGGGTACTGTATGCTACTTTAAGGTTGTTGACGGAGTTATGAACGTTGGTGATAAAGTCAGATTTATGGCAACCGGTAAAGAATGTGAAATTGTTGAATTAGGTTACCAAAATCCACAGCGTGTTCCTGTTAAAAAACTTACATGTGGTGATGTAGGTTATTTTGCAGGTTCTATTAAAGAGTTAACACGTTTTGTGGGTGATACATTAACAACTGTCGAGAATCCTGCTTCAGAGCCTCTTCCGGGCTATAAAGAAGCTTTGCCAATGGTATTTTCAGGTTTGTATCCTGTTGATAATGAAGATTATGCCGATTTAAAAGAGGCTTTGGAAAAATTAAAACTCAATGACAGCAGTATTACTTTTGAACCTGAAACATCTAATGCATTAGGTTTTGGTTTTAGATGCGGCTTTTTGGGTATGCTTCATATGGAAATTATTCAGGAAAGACTGGAAAGAGAATACGATTTATCTTTAATAACAACAGCACCTTCTGTTGTTTATAAAGTTCATAAAACAAACGGTGAAGTTTTAGATATTGATAATCCTTCAAACTTACCTGATGCGCAATATAGAGATTATATAGAAGAACCTTATGTTAAAGTTCAAATTTTAGCTCCTAATGATTATGTAGGAACTTTAATGGATTTGGCGCAATCAAAACGCGGTATTTTTATAAATATGACATATCTGGATAAAGTGCGTGTGGATTTAACTTATGAAATCCCTCTAAGCGAGGTTATTACAGATTTTTATGACCAATTAAAATCCAGAACTAAAGGTTATGCGAGTATGGACTACGAATTCTGCGGTTATAAACGCTCTAATCTTGTAAAACTTGATGTAATGCTTTCAGGGGAAGTTGTAGATGCTCTTTCTGTAATATGTCATACTGATAGTGCATATTATATAGGTCAAAAGTTAACGGTAAAACTTAAAGATATTATCCCTAAACAGCTTTTTGAAGTTCCTATTCAGGCAGCTGTCGGAGGAAGAATAATTGCCAGAACAAATATTAAGGCGATGAGAAAAAATGTTCTTGCAAAATGCTATGGTGGGGATATTACAAGAAAAAGAAAACTTTTGGAAAAACAGAAACGTGGTAAGAAGCGAATGAAGTCTGTCGGGAGCGTAGAAATCCCTCAGGAAGCATTTATGGCCATACTAAGTCTTGACGAAGATAAGTAATATTAAGTTTTGTAACATGCAATTTAAATAGGTTGAAATCATTTTACAGTCTCATTTTTAGAGTTTTTAAATCATGCAGATTCAAGTTTGGCATGCAATTTCCCAGAAAAAAAATTGTTTATAAAAGTACAGGGGATTTAAAAAGAAACGGGGAAAAAATTATGTGCATCAATTTACCATACGGCAACTATCCATTTTCTGGAAGATTAACAAATACTTCATTGGCAAATATTCCGTATATGCCGTATTTACCGATGGCTACTACAAATTATGGTGGTGATGTCCAAGTTGTTACTATTCCTGATTATGCAGGTTCTGATATTACTACACAATTTAATGCAATTGCAGCACAACAATTAGGAATTGGTGGTCTTAATGCTTTTACAGGTATGCAGGGTCCAAATTTGAATCCGGATGCATTGAATTCCCAATTGCAGGGAACTTTGGCTCCTATTTATAATAAATATGCATCCCAAAATATCAATACTGCTTTAAATAATATCAATTGTGCAAAATCCAAATTAGAGGCAAAATTAAACGATAGTTCAACTTCTGAAGAACAAAAAACACAAATTAAAGAAGTATTAGACAAATTAGAAGCAAAGAAAAAAGAAATTGAAGAATTAAAAAATTCAACTGATTTAGATCCTGAAACAGCATTTAAAAGATCAAATGAATTGAATAATGAAGTAAATACTCTTTTAAGAGATGCTCAGAATGCATTAAATGGTACAACCACTTCAACAACAGGTACCACTTCAACTACCGGTACAACATCAACAACAGGTACCACTTCAACTACAGGTACAACATCAACCACCGGAACAACTTCAACAACAAGTACAACTTCAACAACTGGTTCTACTCAAGGCACTAATGGTGAAATAGATAATTTTTCTTCTGAAATAAAATCAGACGTTGAAAAGTTTTTTAGAGCAATAGATGGCTGGTTTACCGGTACTGATAACGATGCAATGGAAGATGTAATCAATAGAAATGTTGCAAATGGTACAATGGCAGAATTAATGTTATGCTGGAATGAAAAAGCATCTAACAGACACGGTGAATCTTGGATAGAAGCATTTATGAATGATGCTGATCACGGTCAGGCAAAAGAATTTTTACCACAAATTATTGAAAGTCTTACTGAACGAGCAAAAGCATTAGGCTGCTACAATTCAGAGTTTGAAGCGTACCGTGATGCTGCAGATAAAGAAGTACATTCTGATGGTTTCTGGGGTGCATTAGCCGGAATGGACGATGATGTTGTATGTCAAAATATTGATGCAATGTTAAAAATAATTGCTGATGCAACAGGCAGCAAGTATGGAACAAAAAAATCATAAGCTTATATAAATAAGGTTAGCGTAGTTAGTGTAGAAATTTTACCCCGCATAATATGTGGGGTTTTCTTTACATTTTTAACAATTGCGCAATTTTTATAAATAAAAATACTTTATATTAATATAGGAAATTTAAGGGATATCTATGATTACTATAGTTTCAGAAAATTATTTCAAAAATGACCAATCGGATTATGCCAAATCATTAAGGGCATTATATGGCGCTGATGGTTATGAAAAATATACAAAAACAATGAATAGTATAATGGATAATCCTTTAAAGAAATCACATGAAGAATATACATTAAAAAAACAAGAACAGTATAAATTAGCACTAGCAAAAGCTAAAAAAGCTCGTACAATATGGAACGATTATAAAAATAACTATAGCAATAATCTGGCACTAATGCGTCAGAATAATAACGGATTTTCACTAACAGGTATGCAAAAACATAACGCTCTTCAGGCTTCCGGAAGCGGAGCAGTTGAAGCTTTTAATAATTTTAACAGTGCAGAATCAGAAGTAGATTACGCTTTGAGTTTATATAATGATGCAACTCATTCTTCAGTAAACTTTATGGGATAACCTCTTGATTTTTTTGTTTTAGCATATTATTATCCTTTTTGTAGAGTGCTTACGCCAATAATCACTCAACAAGAAAAGGAAAACTAATATGTCAATTAACTTAGAAAACAAACAAGAATTCGTTAAGAAATTCGGTAAAAATGAAAAAGATACCGGATCTTCAGCAGTTCAAATTGCTATGATGACAAAAAAGATTGCTGAATTAACAGAACACCTAAAATCAAACAAAAAAGATTTCGCGACAAAAAGAGGTCTTTTAATGATGGTAGGTAAAAGAAAGAAACTTCTTTCATATGTAAAATCAAAGAATCTTGATGAATACAGAGATTTGATTAAAAAGTTAAAAATTAGAGGTTAATCTTAGAAAAGCCGGCTTTATGAGCCGGTTTTTTTATTACTAAAGTTTATACAAAAAATACCGATATAGTATAAAGAACGTTCTAATGTGAAAGATGGTTTTATGAGAGTATCGGCAGTATCATTAAACGGTGTGAATATTTACAGATCATATCCAAGCAACCGCAGGGAGTTTGAAGAATCTTTGTTGCCGTATAATTTTGGGAAAATACCATCGTTAAGAGGAATGCCATATGTTTATCCTATCTCTTTTACATCAATCCAAAATTCTTCAAAATTGCGAAAATTATTTGAATATGGTTTGCCATGTATGTATAGTGGCGTTGAAATGATCGACCCAAAAGTTTTATCCAGGATGATAAAAAATCAGATTTTTTTCCGTAGGAGTGATCAGGTTTTAGGTATTTTAAAAAAATATAAAAACAGTATAACCGGTATGGAAGCAAATGTTCTTAGCATAATAGATCAGCGTTCAAAAATAAAACCTCATAAAACTATTAAAGAGCTATTAGTTGAAGTGGAACCAGTGTACCGAAAAAAATTATATAAAAAACAAGCTCCAATTTTCCATGAGTTAAAATCAGAATTTTTAAAATTGCCAATTGAATATCAGGAAAAATTTGAGGTATTAATGCAAAATACGGAAAAACGTTTGTATAAACAGCCAATTCATGTACCTTTTTCATCTTACGAATTTAAGTATAAACTTGCAAAAATAAAGGACGATGTGATTCAGGGCGACAACTTAAAATCCAAAAAAGTTATAAATAAACTTTTAAAAGAGTCAAAACGATTATATGCGGAAACAAACGAGTCAACAATAGATAATCAAAAACGAGTTGTTGGTTTAATGGATTGGATTCTGCGCAAGTCTGTGCTCAGAAATAATCCACAGTTAAAAGATTTGATAGAAGTATCAAAAGCAAGGCTTGCAAACAAAGAAACAGTTATTCCATTTGCCAGAAAATCATTTATATATGATTTGGCAAAGATAATAGAACCTCTGGAAGATAAAATATTTCAAGAAAAATTGATAAATATTGCTCAAAAGCTTCCAACATCAAATCAGGATTTATCGGCATATATTTTGAAATGTGCAACTGAACCTTCCGATAAAATCGGCTACAGATTATTGTGGCCGTCATTGGCTTCTGTAGAACATATTCATCCTCGTTCTTGCGGGGGGCTTGATATTATGGCAAATTTTGGTGGCGCTACGACAAGAGAAAATTCATATCGAAAAAGTATAGATTTTACGGAACAATTAAAATTAAGGCCTAATACTCCACTATATTGTCAAAAATATGTTGATAGGCTGATAGAACTTTATCATAAGGGTGTTTTTGCAAAAAATAAAATTAATCCAAAATATATAGAAGATTTTAGAAATACGATTCTAAGAGAATCTAAAGGGCTTGTTGATGTTGATATTTCTAAGATGTATGTAAAACCATTGCAGGATTAACCTTTGACAGCACCTTCGTTTTCTCCTGAAATAAAATATTTTTGCATTGCCAGAAAAAATATTATTATAGGAATTGTTGAAATTATTGAACCTGCAGCGATAAATCTCCAGTTAGACGAAAACATTCCCTGTAAATTATTGACTCCGACCGGTAATGTATACATTGCTTCTTTTGTTAAAACAATACTTGGCCATAGAAATTCTCCCCATGAACCAATAAATGTAAAAATAGCCAAAACAGCTAATGATGGTTTGACCATTGGTAATAAGACTTTCCAAAAAACCTGAAAGACATTGCATCCGTCTACAATTGCCGCTTCTTCCATTTCTCTTGGAATGGCCAAAAATGCCTGACGCATCAGAAAGATCCCAAAAGCACTTACTGCAAAAGGCATTATTAATCCGATAAATCCCATAGTGTTATTTACACTATCAACCATATGTAGTTTTAACGTAATGAGATAAACCGGCAGCATAATTGCCTGAAAAGGGATCATAATGGTTGCAAGTATTGCAAAAAAGGTTATTTTTTTACCCTTAAATTCCATTCTTGCCAGCGGGTATGCTGCAAGAGATGAAAGAATTAAGTTCAGTAATACGGTTCCGCCTGCAACAATCATTGAATTTATAAAGTATCTCATCAAATCAACTTTGTGCCATACACCGATATAGTTATCCCAGGTAAAATCTTGAGGAATTATAGTTGGCGGATATGCAAAAATATTTTCTCCTGCCCCTTTCAGTGACGTTGATAACAGCCAGATAAACGGAAATACCGACAAAAGTGACACTGTTATTAAGACTATATGAATTGGTATGTTTTTTAATTTCATTGATTATCCTTATATTTTATATTTTCCTCGTTCAAAAACGAATATATTCAAAAGTGAAAATATCATTACCACCACAAGTAATATTACTGCCATTGCACTTGCATAGCCTAAATCTAAATTTTCAAAGGCTTTTTCATATATATAATATACAATTGTTTTTGTTGAATTTAAAGGTCCGCCTTTTGTCATAACATATATTTCTGCAAAGATTTTCATTGCCGAAATAGAACTTATTGTTGTAACAAGTGCAATTGTAGGCATTAAATGAGGTATAGTTACTGTGAGATGTTTTTGCCAGAAGTTTGCTCCGTCAATATCACATGCTTCATATAATTCTTTTGGCACACTCATTAACGATGCAAGATATATCATCATATAATATCCGATTCCTTTCCAAATTGTAAGAATTATAACCGAATATATTGCATAATTTGGGTCTGTCAGCCAGCCGATTTTAGGTAAGTGGCATACCTGCATGAAGTAATTCAAAATACCATCTTGGGCATATAGCCATTTGAAAGCAATTGCTGCAACTACTATAGAAACAATTACAGGCAGGTAAATTAAAATTTTATACAGGGTTATACCTTTGATTTTTTGATTAATAAGTACTGCCAAAAATAGGGGAAATATTGCCAAAATAGGTACTGCAATGACAAGATACAGTATTGTATTAATCATAACTTTGTAAAAGATTGGATTATACAGAATTTCTATATAATTTTTTACACCGTTAAAATCAGGCTGATAAATGTTATTTGAATAATCCAAAAAACTTAACCCAATTGTTTGAAAAAATGGGATAAAGAAAAATATTATCAAAACAATTACTGCCGGTAATAAAAATAAGTATGGCGCAAATTTTCCATAGTATTTAAACATATTATAATTATCTCATTAGAGTTTATTCGAGTCAATATAATTACAAAATAAAACAGCCCTATTTAAAGGGCTGTTTTTTGAAATTTTCATATTAAATATTTGCAAGTTTTGTATAAAAATCATTTGCTTGCTCAAATTGGTATGCAAAATTAAATAATCTGCCTTCTTCAAATTGAGGAGCAAGAATTTGTAAACCAATTGGCATACCGCTGTTATCAAATCCAGCCGGAACGCTAATACCAGGAATACCAGCCAAATTACATCCGATAGTTGCAATATCTGTCAAGTACATTGCCAAAGGATCAGATGCTTTGGCTCCAAGTTCAAATGCTGTGTTAGGACAAGTTGGGGAAATTAATACATCAACTTCCTTAAATGCATTAATAAAATCTTGAGTAACTAATGCTCTCATTTGCTGAGCTTTTTTGTAGTATGCATCATAGTATCCTGCAGATAGTGCGTATGTACCAAGCATTATACGTCTTTTAACTTCAGGCCCGAATCCTTCTGCTCTTGTTTTAGTGTACATTTCCATAAGATTTTTAGCATCAGGTGTTCTGTATCCGTATCTTACACCATCAAATCTGGCAAGGTTTGATGAGCATTCGGCAGTTGCAAGAATATAATATATGCCAATAGAGTGTTTAATATTTTTCAAAGATATTTCTTTTACTTCGCAACCGAGTTTTTTATACGTTTCAACAGCATTTTCAATAGCTTTTTCAACTTCAGGAATATTCCCTTCTGTCATTAATTCTTTGATTATACCGACTTTTTTACCTTTAATATCGTTTTTCAAAAAATCAGCATAATGTTCAACTGGCATGTTCAAGGACGTTGAATCTTTAGGATCATGACCGGAAATTACTTCCAAAAGATTTGCAGCGTCTTCAACAGAGCGAGCAAAAGGTCCGATTTGGTCTAAAGATGATGCAAAAGCTATCAAACCATAACGTGATACTCTTCCGTAGGTTGGTTTCATTCCGACAATACCGCAGAATGATGCCGGTAATCTTATAGAACCGCCTGTATCAGAACCCAATGCTAATGTTGCTTCACAAGAAGATACACTTGCTGCTGACCCTCCGGATGAACCTCCCGGAACTTTATTTAAGTCCCAAGGGTTATGGACTTTTTTAAATGCTGAATTTTCATTTGATGAGCCCATTGCAAATTCGTCTAAATTTGCTTTACCTACAATAGGAACTAAATTATTTAACAATTTTTCCGTTACAGTTGCGTTAAACGGCGAAACAAAATTTTCTAAAATCTTGGATGATGCTGTTGTTTTTGAACCAACAAGATTCATATTATCTTTCAGGGCAAGAGGAATACCTGCTAAAAGTGGTAATTCTTCTCCATTTGCAATTTTTTCATCAACTTTTTTTGCTGTTTCGAGTGCCGTATTTTCGGTTAATGAATTAAATGCTCCTAATTTCTCTTCAAGATTATTAATTCTTTCAAAAGCTGCTTTTGTTAATTCAACAGCAGAAATTTCTTTATTTTTGAGAGCTTTGCTTTGCTCTGTAGCTGTTTTTCTTAATAGCTCGTTCATATCTTCTCCTTAAAAAGCTAAATCTCATAAAAATTCTATGATAAACATGCCTGATAATCAAGATTTGTATATAAAATCAAAAAACTCATAACACTCAACTGCGAACTGTATCAAAAAAATGGCGGATAAAATATCCGCCAACTTATTTAAACTATCTCTTCTCATACCAAAATTATTCTATTGTAAAGATGTTCTCCACAAAGAATCATTAAATTTATTACTTTGAGGAGTATTGATATCTGCAGAAAGTGTTACATTGTGAGGTGCAAATACGAATACTCTGTCTCCTACTTTTTTAGGTTGGCCATTCAATGCTTGTGAAGCACCGCAAACAAAATCAATTGTTCTTTGAGATTGTTCGTTATCAAGTAAATGAAGGTTAAGCATAACAATTTTTCTGTCTTTTAGATGTTGAACAATGCTTGCAGCATCATCAAAAGAACGAGGTTCAACTACAACAACTTCATTCCCGCCTCTGTTAAAGCTTGGATGATTAACAACTTTTGTTTCAATATTTCTCTCAGGTGCTGCAATCGGAGCATAATCAGGAACTCTTAAAGCGCTTCCTTCTTCCTCATAATACCCTTCTTCGTTGTTAATATCATCAAACGGATCTTCTTCTCCTCTAAAGCCGTCCATTACAAAATCCACAACTTTTCTTAAACTTTCTGCGATTGCCACCTCTATTTCCTCCATTATCTTCTTATTTAAATAATTTTCTACCTATCCTTAACATTGTTGAACCGTGCTGAACTGCAATTTTATAATCTTGGCTCATTCCCATTGAAATTTCATTTAAATTACAATCAAATTCTTTTTCCAAATCAATTTTTATTTGTTGAATTTCTCCAAATAATTTATGAAGTTCTTCTTCATTTGCATTTAACGGAGCCATGTTCATAATCCCGCAAACTTCGATTCCTTCAAGATTTTTGATTTGTTCGAAATTTTCAAATACCTCTTTTTTTGAAAATCCAAATTTTTGTTCTTCGTCTGCATTGTTCACTTGTATCAGAACTTTTTGAACTTTCCCGATTTCAAGAGCATGTTCACTAATGCACTTTGCAAGTTTTAAAGAATCAATAGAATGGATATAATCAAAAATCTTAACAACTTGTTTCACTTTGTTTGTTTGTAAATGCCCTATGAAGTGAAAAGTAGAATTTTTTCTGATTTCCTCAGGCAAACTTACAATTTTTTCACAAGCTTCAATAGCTCTTGATTCTCCAAAATCCTTCAGTCCTGCTTCATATGCATCAATGATAGCTTCTTTACCAAAGTATTTTGTGACTGCAATTATTCTAGGTTTACAAGGTTCAATATCTTCCTGTATCTGCAAAAGATTTTCTTTTATGATCCCAAACATTTAATCAATTTACCTCTACAAGAATATTGCTCATTTGCGAGCATAATTTAATTGTACCTAAAGTTTTTATGTTGTCCAAAATTATTATTTAGTGTTTGTTTGCGTAATATATAACTAGCCTGAAACCATGAGTCTGACATGGTTTCGCCAATTTAAGCAATCTTTTAATTTTGTTAACATATCTTAACATTTTAAATATCATATGCCGTAAAAACCATGCCCTAGTTGAAGGGCATGCCTTTTTTTAATTTTTCATCAATCTTTTGATTTATGTAAAAATGTTTATGTTAGTATTTATTATATAAAGGATTTTACACTATGAACTTGCCGAATAATTTTATAATTGCATTTAGCCTTACTATGTTAGCCGGTTTAACTACAGCTATCGGAGGCGCAGTTGCATTTATTACCAAAAAGGATAACTTGAAAGCTTTGTCATTGGGTTTGGGGTTTAGTGCCGGTGTAATGATTTTTGTATCTTTTGTAGATATAATTCCGGAAACTAACGTTATGTTAAAAGTCTATTTCCCAAATAATTATCAGTGGCTTGTATATTTGGGCTTTGTTATAGGATTAATTATTTCAATATTAATAGATTACTTTTTGCCGGATCACGTTGATGGTAATGAGCTTTTACATCCGGATGCTCCTGAAGAAAACAATCATTATAAGCATTATAAATTAAAACGTGCCGGTATAATGACGGCTGTTGCAATATGTGTTCACAATTTTCCCGAAGGCATGGCAACATTTTTAACCACGACCCAAAATGTCACTTTAGGTGCTTCTGTTGCATTAGCTATTGCAATTCATAATATTCCAGAAGGGATTGCCGTTGCGCTTCCTATATATCATGTTACGGGTAAAAAGAGATATGCAATGTTATATGCGGCTTTATCCGGTATAACAGAGCCGATAGGTGCATTATTTGGCATGTTTATTTTTGAATTGTTTTTACCTCAAGTTATGGTTGGATTTTTGATGGCTGCAGTTGCAGGGATTATGACATATATTTCTTTTGATACTTTACTTCCTTTGGCTAAGGAATATGGCAATTGGCATTTGTCTATTGTTGGTATAATGTCCGGAATCTTATTTATCTGGTTGAGCCTGATTCTTATAGGTTAATAAACCTTTAATCAAATATGGGGATTAAAAATAGTTAGAAAGATAAGGAGAATTATTATTAATTTCTAAGATTGCGGGTTATGCTGCAACTAAGGTTGCTAATTGTACAGGAAAAGCATTAAAGTATACCAAAGTTAAAGGGGGTATTCCTGTCGATCATTATGTAAAAACGGGTACAGATGTTTTAAACACGGGCGGTTTAAAATCTATTGCTTTCGGCAAAGGTAACAAATTAAGTCAATATGCAACGCATGTTGTTTCATATCCAAAAGGATTTTTCGGAAATTCTAATACCAGAACTATAGCTTTCTTTGGAGCAAACGGCGAACCGATTTGTGCTGGAACTCCGGCGCAGGTAAAGGATTTTTAAAGGGTTGGAAGCAATTGATAGATGCGCTAAAAACCAAATAAAGCGGTGTTAACAAATGTTTTGGGTGCATAAAATGCACCCAATTTTTTTGTATTAAAAAAATTAAAAATACATGTTGACATTAAAAATTTTAGTAATACTATAGATATTGCGCATAGGCGCAAATGAATTTTAAAATATAAATAGCAAATCTTTTAAAATTTATTTTAAAAACTACTTGACAATTAAATTTTAAGTAGTAATATATAAGAACCGAGATAAATAGCTTGGTTTTTTAATGCCCCGACAGCAGACAGTTTAGACTAAACTGATGCGTTGGATGAAATGTTTGGCACATTGAAAATAGAATAGCTAAAGACGAAACAATACTTGTTAATTCAAAGAAAATGATTTCGAAAACAAACACAAAGCAAAGC
>CACXDL010000041.1 GCA_902766395.1 uncultured bacterium | reverse complement strand
GCTTTGCTTTGTGTTTGTTTTCGAAATCATTTTCTTTGAATTAACAAGTATTGTTTCGTCTTTAGCTATTCTATTTTCAATGTGCCAGTTTTAAAATCCAGTCATTTGCAGATTGTACTGTCTCGATCTGGGGTTGATACCAATTCTTTAATTTCGGCATCTATCATACTACCACTTTATATTCCTTTGTCAAGTGATGTATTCTTTTCCACTTACCTTAATCTTCAATAAAACTTTCGTTTTTAGATAAATTTCTAAGTATCTGGTTTTATGAATCTTTTAAGATTCTGTGTCTGAACCTTACCATATTATCTTTAAAAAAATATGATTTCAAGTCTATTCTTTTATATTTGTAATAATTCGTTACATATAAAAATTTGAGTGTTATTTTATATATAATCGAAGTTGTAAATAATAAAAAAATATAGGATTTTTATGGTTGATAAAATAATAGTTTTTTCCGGGAAACAATACTCTGGCAAGGATACGGCAGCAAAAATTATGTTGGATAAGATGCCGAATTATAAAAGATGTGCTATGGGTGATATTATAAAAATTACATATGCAAAAAGTAAAGGCATTACATATGAAGAAGTTGAAAAGAACAAACCATTATACAGACAAGATTTGATAAATCTTGGTAACTGGGGGAGGCAGCAAAATCAGGATTACTGGCTTAAAAAAATACTGCAACAAGATGGAAATATTATAGTTACAGATGTCAGAGTCCCTCATGAGTATGAGATATTCAAGGCTGCAGGTGCAACTACAATAAGAGTTGAGGCAAACAGGGATATTCGGTTAGAAAGAGGTGGCAGTCTGGCCGGAGAGGATGATATTACTGAAATCGGTCTTGACCACATAAAAGATTGGGATTTTATGATAGATAATAACGGCGATTATGAAAATCTAAAAAAACAAGTGCAAAAAATTATTAATAAATTAACATAGTTTATGGGCAAAGTTTTTCCCAATCAACATCATCGTCTTCTTGTCCCGGTTCAGGAATAACTTCATTATTTTCAAGCATGACCATTAGTGATAAGCGTAGTTGTTTTTTATAATTCTCCCTTGCTCTTGCCAAAGTTTTTGCGCAGAATGTGAAACTTGGTATTTCCTTAATCTCAATATAAAAATAAGGATTTCCGTCAAAATCCAAATCCTGCCCTTCAATTAATGTCCAATTTAAATTTAAATAATAGTCTAAATCTTTTTTTATCTCTTCCATATTTACTAAATCACTATTTAATTTTCTAAAGATGAATTGCTTAAAGGTTGTGATAACATTATGCCTTCTCCACCTATAACATCTGCCATCTGTCCTTCAATGTAAAGGTAGACCGGCAAAGAGGAATTTAATTTTGCTGTTTTTATCAGCTGATATAACCTTTTATAAAGGCTATCTGCTCCACCTCCGTTTACATATTCAGAATTCAGGTTTACGATAACTCTGTCTGACATTTCTGTTATTTTTATAACTCTTGTTCCGCTTGGAATTTCTGTATAAACACCATGTTTAATTTCATCCGGGACAGGACCGCTTATCAATGCGTGAATTGCAAAACTGATCTTTGAACCATCTACATCCTTATCGTATACTCGTTTTACGGCTTTGTATATTTCTTCATTGCTTCCATTTTTACCAATAAAGTATATGTTTATATATTCTTTGGTTTTTACTTCAGGTGTTTGAATTTGCTCTTCTTCTGTATTTCGTTGTGAAACTTCTATATCATTGGGTTTAACTTCCGGTTTAGGCATAAAAATGTTGAAAGCAACTACTCCCAATATGAATATCATTACGAGTGCAAGAATTGTTAATAATATTTTTTGATTTTTTTCCATATTAAACTCCAATTAGTCTTTAGGAATAACTATAATTCCATCTGTATGAATTTCATTATTTTTTATTTCTATATTTTTAATAGTAATTTTTGCATTTTTATTATCAAAAATATTCATAGAAAAATCAAGAGGATTTAAATGTTTTATTATGGAATTAGCTTTTTTGAGATCTATTTTAAACGAATTTGAAGAAAGTCTTGTATTTTCAAAATCTATTTCTCCGTTTTTGACCTTTAGATCTGCTGCTAATTCAACTTTTTGTTCTCTCATAAAAGGAATTGATACATATATTGTATAGTAAAATTTGTTCCCCCTAATTGAAACATCTGCAGAGGAAACTTTTATCCCTGCAAAACTAAATTTATTCAAATGATTAATCACTTTTTTATACTTATCAGAATGCATCGTATTACTGATATCAGATGCGCTCATTACAAGATAAAACGATAGAGGAAAATCTTCTTTAAAAGCTACATTTCCTTTTCTGTCGTATTTTATATAGTTGAAATCACATAAGGATTTTAATTCTATTGCCGAAATATAAATATCATTAATAATAATATCATTCCCACTGAGATTTAAGGATTTGAATATGCCATTTGCTAAATCTTTTGCACTATATGAATCTATATTGACTTTTATTTTTTTATTTCCCTGGGTGACATTTATAAGTGTATTTTTTATAACACTTTCAGTTATTTTTGTTCTAAGAAAATTTAAACCTGTTACTGAACTGAAAAAGGAACTGATTTTATTATTCATATCATATGGCTGAACACATTGATATTCACATTTTGCACCAAATGATGAATTAATACTTAATAAAAATATCCCCAGCAATAATATTATTTTTTTCATAAAACCTCTGCTAATACCTTTTCTATAACTATTCTGTCTTTGTCAACTTTTCCTATTGCATAAATTTTACCACTATATGTTAAAATTACAATATTAGAATATTTTTCAAGAACTCGGATAACATCTTCCGGAGTTTGTGGGTATGAAACATTTGCCTTATTAAAACCAATCCACATTCCATTTTTAACTCGTTCGTATTCTTTTTCCTCCATAGAGTATTTCAGGTGAGGCATAACATCCAAAGGATTAATTAAATGCTTTTCAACATCCTCTATGGTTTGCAAATCTTCCATTTTTACCGCTCCAATTAAATCAAAAAAGCCTGATTTGTCACGTTCAAGGGCTGTTAAATATCCTCCACATTCCAAAATCTTCCCCAAATCATATGCGATAGAACGGATGTATGTTCCTTTTGAGCATCTTACAGATATTTTGGCAATTTGGTTACCTTCATCAAAAGAGAGTAAGTTTATTGCAAAAATGGTAACCTTCCGGGGTTTAATTTCAACATCTTTTCCCTCCCTAGCGTAATCATATAATTTTTTGCCCCCGATTTTTATAGCAGAATAAATTGGAGGTATTTGAGAAATTTCACCTCTGAAATTGTTTAAGCCTGCAAGAACTTCATCTTGGCTAACTTTTTTATCGTATGTTCTTACAATCTTACCGTCCAAATCAAATGTATCTGTTTCTGCGCCAAATTTGATTTCTGCAATGTAAGATTTATTATCTGTTAAATATTCTATTAATTTGGTTGCTTTACCAATACATACCGGTAAAACTCCTTCTGCAAATGGGTCTAAAGTCCCCATATGACCGATTTGTCTGATTTTTGTGATTTTCCTCAAATAAGAAACAACCTGAAATGATGTTCTTCCTCTGGGCTTTAAAACATTTATAAAACCAAACAATTACTTTATTTCTCCTCTTGATATTTTATTTATCAAATCAACAACTCTTGAAGACTCTTCCAACCCGTTTGTATAAACAAATCTTAATTCGGGAGTAAGACGTAAACGCAAAACTTTACCAACATTATATCGAATTTTTGGAGTAGATTTTTCTATAATTTCTTTTGTTGTATTAATATCTTCTTCTGAACCTAAAACACTATAAATTACCTTTGCAAAAGAATTGTCATGTGAAACTTCTACATCTACAATAGAAACAACGCCTTTTAATCCTCTTATTTCTTTACGCAAAATCTCAGATATATCACGCATTAATTCTTTTCTGACTCTTTCGTTTCGTAATGACATAATTCACACTCCTTGTAATATATTATAGCATAAATATTACTTTTTAAAAGTGTATAAATTTATGAGTTCTTTTTATCTCCAAGACGCTTTTGTTTATATCCGTATAATGCATAAATTAACAAACCTACAGCAAGCCATATTATAAAATAACTTGAAGATGTTTTTAGAGTCTTCATAGAATATATTATTAGCAATGCGCATATAGTAATTCCTGCAAGCGGGAACCACGGACAGAAAGGAACTTTGAACGGTCTGTTTCTGTCAGGTTCGGTCTTTCTCAAAATTAATACTGCAACGCAAATTATTACAAAAGAAGTAAATGTCCCAAAATTACATAATGCAGCCGAAATATTTAAATCCATAAAAAGACCGCAAACAATAACTACGACTCCTGAAATCCATGTCATTACGTATGGGGTTTTAAATTTTTTATGTATTGCTCTCCAGGATCTTGGCAAAAATCTGTCACGACTTATGGCATACAAAATTCTCGTAGTTCCTAATTGATAAACTAATAAAACAGTCGTTAACGCACATAACGCACCAACCGAAATTAATCCTGCAAACCAATCTTTACCAACAAAACTCATTGCATGCGCTATCGGAGCGGTAACGTCTATTTTATCTATTGGTACAATACCGGTTAAAACAAGAGCAACACTTACATATAAAATTGTACAAATAATAAGCGTACCTAAAATCGCAACCGGCAAGTCTCTTTGTGGATTTTCAGTTTCTTCTGCCGTAGTTGAAATGGCATCAAAACCAATATATGCAAAGAATATTAAAAAAGCCCCCATTATAATTCCTGAAGGATCAGATGGAAAAAAGGGTGTCCAGTTTTCGGGTTTTACATAAAAAGCCCCAACAATAACAAAGGATAATATCATAAAAAGATTTACCCCAACCATTATACTTGCAACTCTGGTCGATTCTTTTACTCCTTTTATTAGTAATAAAGTTAATGCTAAAACAATTGCAACTGCGGGTAAATTAATTGCAACAGGGATATGACCGAATAAATAAGGTATTTTATCATGTATATCCCAATGATTATTGAGACAAACTGCTTCCATAGTTTTGTAATCAGCTCTTAACCATATTGGAAAATTTACAACAAAATCGGGTAAATATTGTTTGAAACCCTTCAAAAATTGGACAAAATATCCTGTCCAGGCGCTTGCAACCGTAATATTTCCTATTGCATACTCAAGCATCAAAATCCAGCCAACCATCCAGGCCATAAATTCACCCATGGTAGCATAAGTGTATGTATATGCACTTCCTGCAACCGGAATCATTGCGGCAATTTCAGAATAACAAAGAGCTGTAAATACGCAAGCTATAGCAGCCAATATCATTGAAATGATAATTGCAGGTCCTGCTCCTGCGCTCTCTACTCCTCCTGTTATTGCGGTTCCGATAATTGTAAATATTCCGGTCCCAACCACAGCACCTATTCCAATAACTATAAGGTCGAAAACATTTAAAGTTTTCTTAAGTTCGGACTTTTTACTTGTAGCGATTAAATCATCCAAACTTTTCTTTTTTAATAAATTCCGGCTAATTTCTTTTATATTCATCAATTATTTACTTTCATCACTGTCTTTTAAAAATCCGCTTACAAGTTCACGGTGAATTTTATTTTCATTATCTCTGTTTCTAATAAATCCATATAGTAAATATATGATTGCCCCCACTCCTAACCATACAGGGAACAGTAAAGCAGAACTGCCGGCTTCTAATGATTTATAAACCATCAAACCGCCACAGCATATAATCCCTAATATTGGGGTTACCGGAGAAAACGGAACTTTGAATGGTCTTGGTCTGTTTGGATCCGTATGTCTTAAAATCAGAACTGCCACACATACAATTATAAAAGATGTAAAAGTTCCATAATTACAAAGTTCTGCTGCAATATTCAAATTCAATGTCAAAATTCCCAATATTGCCAATGCTCCCACTGTCCAGGTAAGTAATACCGGAGTTTTGAACTTTGGATGAATTCTCTGAAATCTTTTTGATATAAAATGGTCTCTGCTCATTGCAAATAATATTCTTGTTGTAGCCATTTCCATAACCAAAAGTACAGATGTTAAACCTGCCAATGCACCAATAGATATCAAGCCCGCAATCCAATCCTGATGTACCATTGACATACAGAATGATAAAGGAGCTTTTAAAAATTCTGTAGGGACATTTCCGGAGGTAGATATCATACCTGTCATAATTAATGCGACAAGAACATATACAATCGTTGTCACAATTAATGAACCTATAATACCAATCGGTAAATCCTTTTGAGGATTTTTACACTCTTCTGCGGTTGTTGCTAATGCATCAAAGCCAATATATGCAAAAAATATTATAAATGCTCCTGCAAAAATTCCGTTAAATCCGTTTGGAGCAAAAGGTGTCCAATTCTCAGGAGTAACATAGAATGCTCCGGCCAAAACAAATAAAGCAATAACTGCAAGTTTGATAAATACCATTATTCCAGCCATTTTTGCAGAATCTTTTGTGCCTTTTATCAATATAAGAGTTGTCAATATAACCATAACAATTGCAGGTAAATTGATACATATTGGAACTCCAAATAATGTCGGAATAAATACATCAGGATTTGCAGCTGCTATCTTGCTCGCTGAAAAAACATCTGTAGTAAGCCATACAGGCGGATGCGCCAACCAGGAAGGTAGAACTTTTTCAAATCCTGCCATAAATTGAACAAAATAATTTGACCATGCACAAGCAACAGCTATAAACCCGATGGCATACTCAAGCATCAGTACCCAGCCAACCATCCAGGCTGCAAATTCCCCTAAAGTTGCAAAAGTGTATGTATAGGCACCTCCGGCAACAGGAATCATTGTAGCAAATTCAGAATAACATAGTGCTGAAAAAACACACGCAATTGCTGCGATAATCATAGATACAGCCAATGCCGGTCCTGCGCCCAGTGAAGATCCATCAGGACTGCCTGCTGCAGCGATACCTACAACTGCAAATATTCCTGAACCAATTATTGCACCTACTCCAAGTAATATTAAATCCCACACGCCTAAAGTTTTTTCCAAACCACTTCCTTCGTTAGCTTCTGCAAGCATTTCATCAGGATTTTTTATTCTTGTTAAATTTTTCAAAAAATTACGAGTAAATGTCGCTCTATTAAATTTTTCAGCCATTTGTTTTCCTTATAATTAACAACCTAGTACTTATATTAAATTATTTACAAAGAGGGAATCCCATTGCTTCACGTTGTTCTACATATAATTTTGCAACTCCGGAAGCCATAGTTCTTACCCTGCCAATAAAATTGTTTCTTTCATCTTTACTTATTACACCGCGGGCATCAAGCAAATTAAATGTATGAGAACATTTTAAAACGTAATCATATGCCGGCAGTACTAATTTAGCATTTAAGCAGTTTTCAACTTCTTTTTGGTAAATATCAAAAGATTTGAATAAATCGTCCGAATTTGAAATTTCAAAATTGTATTTTGACTGTTCAACTTCATTTTGGTGATAAATATCTCCATAAGTTAATTTGTCATTCCACATTATATCAAATACAGAAGATTTATTCTGTAAATACATAGCAATTCTTTCCAAACCGTAAGTTAATTCTAATGCAACAGGCTTAATTTCCAAACCGCCAACTTGTTGGAAATATGTAAATTGTGAAATTTCCATACCGTCAAGCCAAACTTCCCAACCAACCCCGGCTGCACCCAAAGTTGGAGATTCCCAGTTATCTTCTACAAATCTGACATCGTGTTCGGTAAGATCAATCCCCATTGCCTCCAGGCTTCTCAGGTATAATTCTTGAGAGTCATCAGGGCAAGGTTTTAAAATTGTCTGAAACTGAAAGTAATGTCCCAATCTGTTTGGATTTTCCCCATAACGGGCATCTGTCGGTCTTCTGCAAGGCTCGATCATTGCTGTAGACCAAGGTTCCGGGCCCAAAACTCTTAAAAAAGTTGCAGGGTTCATTGTGGAAGCCCCTTTTTCAATATCATATGGCTGTTCTATTATGCATCCATAGTCAGCCCAAAATTTCTGTAAATTTAATACAAGTTCCTGAAAATTTAATGCCATAACATTTTCCAATTCTACTATCTATACTCGTTATTTGATACTATTACCAACATAGTACAATTTCAATTATATAATAAAAAATGTTAAGATAACACTCTAAACATCTTTATGGGTAAAATGTTTTTCACCTTTAACATAATCATCAACAATTTGCCCGTTTCCGGTCAGTTTGTATTTATATATTGTTAAACCTTCCAAACCTACAGGACCTCTGGCGTGTGTTTTATTGGTTGAGATTCCTACTTCGGCTCCAAAACCGTAGCGAAAGCCATCTGCAAATCTTGTTGAAGCATTCCAGTATACACCTGCGCTATCTACATTATTCATAAATATTTCAGCATTTTGAGTGTTATTTGTTATTATGCTGTCTGTATGACCGGAGCCATATTTATTTATGTGGGCTATTGCTTCATCAAGAGAATTAACTTCTTTTACCGATAAAATTTTGTCCCCATACTCAATGTCCCATCTGTCAGGATTTTTAACAAGCTTAATTTCGTTTAGTTCTAAAGATGCATATAATTCATTCTTTAGAGGAAAATCTTTATGTATAAGCATTGTTTCTACAGCATTGCAGGCACTTGGATATTGAGTTTTGGCATCTGTAACTATTCTTGAAGCCATATCATAATCTGCATTTGAATCAACAAAAATATGGCAAATCCCACTGGCATGACCAAGTACAGGAATATTAGTATTATTTTTTATGTACTGAACAAGTTTATTTCCTCCCCGAGGAATTATTAAATTTATGTATTCGTCGCATTTCAGCATTTGCGCAATATCTTCATGAGTAAAAACTTGTTGTATAACATTTTGAGGAAATTCTTCAATAGTTTTTAATGCGCTATTCATAATATCCATAATAGTTTTGTTGGTATTAATGGATTCTTTACCACCTTTTAAAATAACAGCATTGGAAGACTTTATTGCAAGTGATGAAATTTGGGAGATAACATCTGGTCTTGCTTCAAATATTATTCCTAAAACCCCTATAGGACAGCTAACTTTTGTCAATATTAAATCTTTATCTAATTCTCTTTTTAAAAGTATTTCTCCGATAGGATCTTCTAATTTTGCAATATCTCTTACTCCCTGTATCATATCCCGCATTTTATTTTCATCAAGTTTTAACCTGTTATATGTTGATTTTGCGAGTTTTCCTTCTTCTACAAGAGTCTTGGCAGATATTAGATCCTGCTTATTGGCATCAAATATAATTTTTTTATTTTGTTCAAAAGCAGATGCTATTGCTTCTAAAGCTATATTTTTTATCCTTGTATTCAAACCGGCAATTTCTAAAGATGCCTGTTTTGCCTGTTGTGCAATTTTTGTAAATTCCATTCCAGCCTTCCTAAAGAATTGTTATATTGTCTCTGGTAATAACAGCATCATAGTTTTTATGTCCTAATATTTTGAGAATATCATCAGAATGCTTACCAACTAATTTCTTGCATGATTCAGAATCATAATTAACGATTCCTCTCGCAAATTCGTGATTGTTTTCGTCTAATACCGAAATAACATCTCCTTTATGAAAATTATTTTTAATATCAACCACTCCGATAGGTAAGAGACTCTTTTCTTCTTTTATAAGGGCATTTTTTGCCCCCTCATTTACGATAATTTTTCCTATGATATTTGTGGCATAACCAATCCAACGTTTTTTATCAGATAAATTTTCACTTGAAGGCAAAAACATTGTGCCAAGATCTTCTCCTTCAAAAATTCTTTTTATAACATATGGTTCTTTTCCGTTTGCAATTAAAACCTTTCCACCAAAGCGTGTAACCATGTGCGCAGCCTGGAGTTTTGTTTCCATTCCTCCTCTGCCGCCATCAGATGCTCCTGTTCCCAGTGACATAATTTCTTCATTTACTTCAGAAACGCATTTTATCAATTGAGCATTCGGATTTGTTTTTGGGTTGCTGTCGTATAAGCCGTCGATGTCAGAGAGAATTATCAATAGATCTGCATCTAATTCGCTTGCAACAAGTGCGGACAATTTATCATTATCAGAGAAGCATACCTGCATATCATCTGCCGCGAAGCGAGGAGCAATTTCCAACGTTGAAACGGTATCGTTTTGATTAATTACAGGGATTACTTCAAGTTCAAGAAGTTTATTAAAAGTTGTTCTCAAACTCAAGTATTTTTCTCTTACTGAGAAGTCATCTTCTGTCAATAGTATTTGAGCAGCTGTTAAACCATAAGTGTCAAATCCGTTTTCGTATATTGACATCAGTTTACTTTGGCCGATAGCTGCACAAGCTTGTTTTAGTGCTGTTCCTTTTGTATCCGGTAAATTTAGACGTTTTTTACCCATACTGACTGCACCTGATGTTATAACAATAACCTCTTTACCGCTTTTTACAAGATTTGCAATATCCTCAATAAATGTATAAATTCTTGGCAAAGAAACATTTCCTTCATCGCCTCTTAAAACATTTGTGCCAAGTTTAATTACAATTCTTTTCGCTTTGATAAATTCTTTTCTATCCATAAAAAAATAGTACCATAATTTATATTTTTTTTAAAGCAATATAAGTAATTCTTATAAAAAACACATATTTCAAAAAAAACGAGGGAGTCCAAACAGGTGCTCCCTCGTGTAAATATTATAATTTTTTATTTATCTTTTTTTTCTGATTTTTCTGTTTTGACTTCAGAAGCAACGGCTGCAACTTCCTCAAGACCGTTGTCTACTTTGCCTAAAACTTGTGGCAGTTCAATTCCTGCCTGATTTGCAAGGTCGTGCATAGCCGGTAGTGATTTAATCAAATCCTTCATAAAATTGGCAGTTGTGGAACCGTTTGGAGATCCTGCGCCACCATCCCAAACTGTAATTTTATCAAATTTGATATTTTTAATTGCTTCAACCTGTTTAGCAACCAAATCCTGAACTTTTTCGATCATCAGGAAGCTTGTTGCAATTTCCGGTCTGTTATTAGAGATTCTTACTAATTCTGCATAACCTTGTGCTTTTGCTTCTAATACTGCTTTTACACCTTCTGCTTCTGCAAAATATTTTGCTCTTATTGCATCTGCCTGACCTTGTGCAACACGTCTTAATTTTTCGGCTTCTGCATCAGCCTGAACCTGAATTTTTAATTTTTCAACTTCTTGTCTTGCGAGTTCTTCTTTCTTTAATTTAGCTTCTTCTTGCTCTTTTTGTGCAAGTAATACATCCCTTTGTGCGTTTGCTTTCGCAACTTCTCCTTCTCTGAATGCATCTGCCTGTTTAACGGAAAGGGTTGCGTTGTATTCTGCAATATTGGCTTTTGCAATGTTTTCCCCTTCGACAGCCTGAGCTTCCAAATCAGCAGTTTTAATACGTTGTTCTTTTTCTGCATTTGTTCTACCGATTTGAGTTTGAGCAGATTGTTGTGCAACCTGAACTTCTTTTTCTTTATTTGCTTCAGCTTCACCAACTGCACCAAGTTTTTCCTGTTGTGCAACTTCTACTTTTGCTTTGTTTATTGCTTCTGCTGCTGCTTTTCTACCGATAGCATCTATATATCCTGATTCATCCGTAATATCTTTGATGTTTACGTTGATGATTTCAAGACCGATTTTTTTCAATTCTGTGTTTACGTTTGCGTTAATTTGCTCCAAGAATTTTTCTCTATCCTGATTGATCTCTTCAATAGATAGTGTTGCAATTGCAAGACGTAATTGGCCAAGAATAATATCACTGGCCTGAGTAATTACTTCACTTCTTGATAAGCCTAATAGACGTTCTGCAGCATTAATCATAATACTTGGATCTGTTGAAATACCAAATGTAAATGTTGACGGTACAGCAACACGAATATTTCCTTTTGATAATGCGCCTTTTAAATCAATATCGGTTGTCATTGGTTCTAAAGATAAAACACCATAATCCTGAATTAGCGGGATAATAAATGTCCCGCCGCCGTGAACACATTTTGCTGTTCTTTCTCCGCCTGTTTTACCGTAAACTACAATAATTTTGTTAGAGGGGCATCTTTTGTATTGATTCGCAACAAATGAAAAAATTGCTACGAATATCAAAGCTGCTGCTACAATTAGTCCAAACATGTTTTTTCTCCTATTTATCTGTTTTTTCTATGTATAATATATCGTTTTCTACTTTTATAACCTTAACATTATCAAATGCATTTATTGTTTCGTCTGTCGTATTAACTGCATCTGCAACAGTAAGTTGTTCATTTACTGCAATTTCTATTTGACCGTTTCCTTTTGGGTCAAAATTTGTATATGCTTTTCCTATTTTGCCAATTGCAGTTGTTTTATCTTTTTTGACACTTTTTTCAAGTTTTTTTACCGAAAACATCAACAAAGCTGTTCCGATCATAAAGACCAAACCGATGCCGACAGCTGAAAGTAATGATACAATTTGTCCTTGTCCGAATTGTTTTAACATTGCATATCCCATCCAGCCAAAGCCCATAAAGAATGCCAGTATTGTCTGGAGGGAGATAAACCCAAACGATGTGTCAGTGTCTGTTTCTGTATTAAAATCTGCATTAACCTCTGTATCTCCGCCTACAAAAGTAAATATTATGAGTTTTATAGCAAAAATAATTGTTGAAAAGACTGCAACATAATAATAAATTTGCCAAATAATATCTAGTGTCTCTTTTGGAATTGCCATAATCGTCTCCTTTTTAATTTTTATTTTTTGTTCTTGCTTATATTCCTTTTTTGAGGTTTGCTTGCAGAAGTATTTTTTATGTTGTTTGCAGATGTCTGGATACGTTTTACGCTATAGACATCCGGTAAAGATTGAATACAATTTATAACTTTTTTCAGAGTATCAATATTATCAAGTTCTATGCCTATCTCGATAATACCGACATGATTTTTTGTTTTAATATTTGCATTTACAATATTCGTATTATTATCTGAAACAGCAGAAATAACATCTTTTAAAAGTCCTAATTTTTCAGCGGTTTCAATTCTTATTGTTGTTGTATATGTTTTATTTGTGTTTATTCCTGCCCATTTGATATCCATCATTCTTTCGTGTGGGATTGTTTCAAGTGTTTTGCAGTCAACTCTGTGGACCGTAACTCCTTTGTTTCTTGTTATTACTCCGACAATTGGTTCTCCCGGAATTGGCGAACAGCACCTGGCAAAAGAATATAACATACCTTCTAAGCCGATTATATCCTTGTTAGAGCTCTTTCTGCCACTTTTATGAAAAGAGTCTTCAATATGTTTATCTTCAGGTTTTTTGAGTTTGTTTGCAACTTTGTTTGCCGTTGTTTCGCCGTAGCCGACTGCTGCAAATAAATCATCTCCTGTTTGATAATTCATCATTTTGGCAATTTTATCAAATTCTCCATTTTTCAAATTTTCATCAAAAACTGCTTTAGTAAGTTCATGTTCAAGAGCTGATTTCCCAAGATTAATGTGCTCTTCCCTATTATTTTTCTTGAACCATTGTTTAATTTTAGAAGATGCTTGTTTGGTTACAACAAATGTTAACCAATCCAGCCGTGGAGCAGGCGTTTTTGATGTTAAAACTTCAACAATATCTCCGTTATTGAGTTTTGTGTTTAATGGCACAATTCTGCCGTTAATCAGAGCCCCGACTGTTTTATGTCCTACATCAGAGTGAATCCTGTATGCAAAATCTACACATGTTGCATCTTTTGGAAAATCATAAATATCACCATTTGGAGTGAAAGCAAAAACCTGATCCGAAAATAGATCTAATTTTACGCTTTTAACATAATCCTCTGCATTTGTTACTTCTTTATCATATTCTACAAGTTTATGAAGCCAGGAGAATTGTTTATCCTGCGCACCGTCTGCTTTTTGTGAACCTTTTTCTTTGTATCTCCAATGTGCAGCAATACCGAATTCTGCAATTTGATGCATTTCCCATGTTCTTATCTGAACTTCCAGCGGTTTTAAACGAGGGCCGATAACGGATGTATGTAATGATTGGTACATGTTCCCTTTCGGCATTGCGATATAATCTTTAAATCTGCCGGGGATTGGTTTAAATTGGGAATGAATTATACCCAAAACTTCATAACATTCTTTTATGGAGTCTACAATTACTCTGACTGCAGTCACATCATATAGGTCATTAAAAGTGATGTTTTGGCGTTTCATTTTTGCATAAATACTGTAATAGTGCTTTGCTCTTCCCGTAATTTGTGCCTTTATACCACTTTTTTCAACATCATGCGAAATTTTATCAATTAGTTCGTTTACGGTAGATTCTCTGTCAGATTTTGTTTGGGCAACTAATTGTGCGATTTCATAGTATTTCTCTGGCTCTAAATATTTAAGTGATAAATCTTCTAGTTCGGCTTTTATCTTGTAGATACCTAGTCTGTTTGCTAAAGGTGCAAAAATATCTATGGTTTCCTGAGCAATTTTTTTCTGTTTTTCAGGTGTCATAAAGTTAAGAGTCCGCATGTTATGCAGTCGGTCTGCAAGTTTTAAAAATATGACTCTTATGTCATTTGCCATTGCAATGAACAGACGTCTGAAATTTTCTGCCTGTCTTTCTTCTTTGGACTTAAATTTTAACTTTCCTAATTTGGTAACTCCCTGAACGAGATTCAAAACATCATCACCAAACATTTCTCTTATTGTTTCAGGCTTTGTGTCTGTATCTTCCAGTATGTCATGTAAAAATGCTGCCATTAGTGTGTGCGTGTCAACTTCAAGGTTGGCAAGTATTTTGGCAACTTCAACAGGATGAATTATGTATGGTTCACCAGAAACACGATATTGCCCTTCGTGCTTCTTTTTTGCGAATTTATATGCTTTTTCGACTAATGCAATATCGTCCGAAGTATGTTCCTGCTTGGTTAAAGCTTCTTTTAACTCTTTAAATGTTTCGACGTCTGACATAACAGATTAATGATATATATTACACTTATTCTTTTCAAGAAAATAGTATAAATTTCATATAAAAATATGAGTAAAGAGGAATTATTATATATTTGTTACATTGTGCCATAGATAAAAAAAAATTGTATAATCTATTTATTATATAATCGAAAGGAATGTTATGAGAGAATTAGTTGTAGAAAATCAAAGAGTATTAATTATTCCTCAGGATTTTAAATATGTAAATGAGGGAACTGTGAAAAGTGTTTCTGCAGGGGATTTTGTTTTAGAACTTGATTATGAACCAAAAGGTATTTTGGTAAATAATTATTGCGAATTTTATACACAAACTAAACATGGAAAATTGTATTTTGATTCTTATGCAAAAACTATTGACGGAAAAAAATTAGTGATTGCAAGTCCTGCAAAACACAAGTTTTTGCAAAGACGTCAATATACCCGTATAAAATTTGTAGGAGATACAGAGATATTTTCTAATGGCGCTTCATACAAAATTCAAACTTTAGATATTTCAGCCGGGGGTATGAAATTATGTACGTCTGAAAAAATTGATATTGACTCTACTTATGAATTAAATGTACAAGTTTCGGATACCTCATCAGTAAAATGTTATTTCCATCCGATAAGAGTTGAAAAACAGAAAGAAAATGAAGGATATCTTATTTCCGGTCAATTTACATTTGACTCTAATAAGGATAAAATGATGCTCGTACAATATTGTGCAAAACGTAATGTTGAGATAAAAAATAAGTAGGCGCTAAATGAGTTTAGTAAAACTGTTAGAAGAAAAAAATAAAGTCACTTGTTTTACAACTCCTTCTCACGGTCAGAAAAGATTTCTGTATGAGCCTATTAAAGATTTTTATAAATATGATATCTCGGAAACAGAATCTCAAGATCCGCAAGAAGCCCTTCATTATGCTCAGTTATGGGCAAGGACTGTTTATCACACGTATTCTACAACATTTTTGACGAACGGTTCTACCAGCGGAATAATTGCGGCGGTTTTGTCTTGCACCCAGGTCGGAGATAAGGTTCTAATTGCATCTAATGCCCATCCGTGTCATTATAATGCTGTTCGTCTTGCAGGGGCAAGGGCGTTAACTTATGACCTTGAAGTTGATAAGTATTGGGGTATCCCAATGGAGACCAAACCCGAATTAATTGATTATTATTTGACAAAGTATGATATAAGAACAGTTATTGTCACATCGCCGACATACGAAGGGATAATCTCGGATATTGAAGAGTTGAAGGCTGTTTGTGAAAAACATAATGCTTATTTAATTGTAGATGAGGCTCATGGTGCATTATATCCGTTTAGCGAAAATTTGCCGTTGTCAGCAGTCAATATTGCAGATTTTACTGTTCAATCTCTGCACAAAACTGCAGGCGGGTTAAACCCTACTGCGTTGCTTCATTGTAACTGCGAAGTTGATGTACGCCCTGCATTATCTATGTTTATGACTACATCTCCTTCTTATCCATTATTGGCTTCTATTGAAAATAATATTATTTATCTTAATTCCGAAAAAGGAAGAAAAGAAATTGATGAACTTATTTCAAAGTTAGATAAAATAAGAGACAGCGTTGATAATTGTGAATTTTTTGGTGATGACCCAACAAAAGTCTTAATACGAATTCCCGGTGTTTCAGGCTATCAATTATCCGAAACCTTATACAACAAATTTGGCATCGAAGATGAAAGGACAAATGAAAAATCAACAATGTTATTGTGTGGGTTGGGTACAGATGATAAAAAATTAAAAATCCTTAAGCACGCATTGCAAAGGTTGTAATTTTATATTTTATCCATTGAAATTGCTTTAACTCCGGCATAACGAGCTTTATCCATCAATGTTACAACAGCTCCGTGTGTTGCATCTGAATCTGTTTTGATTAATAATCCGTCAGGATAATTTTTTATTTCTTTGCTGAGTGTTGTTCCTAAAGCATCACCAGGAACTTCTTCATTATTTATAATATATTTGTTAGATTGGGTTACATAAACCGTAAGTATTTGTGGTTCTTTTTCAATTTTTTCGGCTTCAACATTTTCCGGTACCGTTAGGCTAATTCCCTGTTGATCCAATAACGGTGCAACTACCATCATTATGATAAGTAAAACAAGAAAAATATCTGTCAAAGGTGTAATATTAATTTCGTTAAAAGTTTTTCTCATGACTACTCTTCCTCCGTCGGAATATTAACGGTCTGTTGCCTTTGAGCATTACGTTCCAAGTCCTTTTGTTCTTTCTTATTTAAAGGTTCTCCGGCAACAATAAGTTTTTTGTATTCGGCATTTTGAGCAGCATCCATAATATCCATTATTTTACCGCTTTTTATGTTTTTGTCGGCTTTAACGACAACCTCTTGTTTCCCTTCAAGAGCAGGATCTTTAACAGCAATCAATTTATCTGTTAATTCTGAAGGATTTATTGGTTGACCGTTTACATACATTGCTCCATCATGTGTTACTGATACTGTTACTTTGGCTTCTTCAATATTTATTCCATTATTAATTTCAGGAACATCAACAGCCGTATCATTTGATTGAAATGAAGGTGCAACTACCATCATTATGATTAACAAAACTAGAAAAATGTCTGTTAATGGTGTAATGTTTATTTCAGAAAATATTTTTCCTTCTTTATTGTTTCCGAATGCCATTTTTTTTACCTATTATAAATTTACTTTTGTGGAAGAATACTTTTGTGTTTTTTCTTCTTCAGAATCTGTAAAACTTAAGAATAACAACTTGATTAGTTGGAAGTCATCTTCAAAATGTTTTACTATTGATTGGAATGAGTTAAAGAAGATAACTGCAACAATTGCTACTCCCAAACCAAATGCAGTTGCGATTAACGCTGAACCAATACCTGAAGCAACAGTTGCTGCCTGGTTTCCTGCATCTGCCAAAATATTAAATGTTAACAAAATTCTCACAACAGTACCAAACAAACCTAAGAAAGGTGCAACACCACCAATTGTACCTAAGATTGTCAGATGACTTTCTAATTTTCTGGTTGCTAATGCTGCAGATATATCGAACGATCTTGAGAATCCTTTTCTTTGTTCGGTGAAGATTCTTACAGCTTCTTCAATTACTTCTCCGATGACTCCACCGCAATTTAGGGCGGTGTCCTGAGCTGCTCTTAAGTCATTATTTTGTAATGCTCTACTAAGCTCTCTCATGTATATTGCAATTTCTCTTTTATTTTTATTATAAAAAGACCACTTGCTTATTACTACACCTACTACAAGTATTGAACACACAAAAATCGGTAACAATACCGGCCAGTCCATTTTAATCGATTCCCATAATAGTTCCATAATTTTTTATCCTCACTTTTTCTATTAACTTTATACTAATATTTTGTTGCTCCGAATACGTTATAATCAAACGTAAATTGGATATCTATACTTTGTCCTTTATATTCAGGCGGTAAAGGTCTGAATGGTGCGGCCAAATGAACTGCATTTATAGCCGCTTTATCTGCATTTTGTAATCCTGAAGATTTAAAGACGCTGCATGATAATAATCTCCCGTCTTTAGCAATCTTGAATAAAAGAACTACACGTTTACTTTCATTTCCTTTTGGAGGATCCCAGTTCATTTTTATACGTCTTTGGAGTTCTCTCATGTAAGGCCCGAAATCAGGTTCTTTAATTGCATCTATGCCTGGGCGGCCTCCGCCTCCTCCAGGGTTACCCCCTCCGGAGCCTGATCCCCCGCCATATCCTGAACCGCGGCCTGATCCTGTGCCTGAACCGGTTCCTCTGGAAGCTGTTTTAGTCCCTGAGCCTCCGCCAATAGGTGCCAATGATGGATTTGGTGAATAATTTCCTGATCCGCTTGAGCCTCCATTTTTAGATGTTCCTGATCCGCTTATTGGACCTGTTGCATATTGTCCTGTAGTTGTTCCACCGGACGGGACAGGAACTTTAAATGGTGAATTCGTTGGTCTCTGAACAGTCTTAGGCGTTAACGACGGTCTGATAGATGGTCGTTGTGACGGTGGTTGCGGACGTGCAACTTCAGGCTTTGGAATAGCTTGTGTCACTGTTGGTGACGGCTTTACATTCTTCTGAGTTGTTGTCGTTGGTTGTTTAGGTGAAGGAGCTTTAGGTTGCGTTACACTCTGCAGAATTTTGTTTATTGTTGTTTTCTTCGGTGCATTGCTTGCTCCCCCTCCTGCAGGTTTTGATGATGGTGCTGCAGGTGCCGACGGCATCGATACAGGTAATTTTGGATTATTTATTCCTCCTGTTCTGGAATTTCTGTCTGCTCTGTATTTTGTATTTTTGTTTAAAGGTGTTTCTTCCTTATCAACCAATACAAATTCAATGTCGTTTACTTTCGGTTTCGGATGATTAAAAATAGCTAAATTTATTCCGAAAAATGCAAGAATTAACAATATCAATGCTATTATACCCAGAGTAACCGGGTGTAATAGTGCTGAAATAGCAATACCCTTCTTTAATGATATAGACCCGTCATTGATTTTTCTTGTAACGGCAGGCATTCTATATTCTTTTTCTGAATTTAACTCTCTTCTTTTGTATATTGTTTTTTCTGTGTACTTACCTAATAGTGACATTGTTTTCCCTAATCAATTATTTGTTGTCCTAATCATTTTATAAAAATCTTAAAATAAAATGATTAGCCGGTTAGCGTATTTATATTGAGGTTGGATTTACCGTAATCGGTTGAGTAAGAATTAAGTCTATTGAGGCATTTACAGGAATGGAAACTTCTGTTCCCTTATCCCAAATAGATTTAACTAAACCTCCTCCGGCACCGACAGCAGTCATTAATGCTGCTCCTCTTCCTACGCTTCCTCCTGATAACGGAGCTGCAATAGTTCCGATAATAGCTCCTGCACCGGCCCCTATTGCTAAGTCTTTAGCATACTCTTTAGTTGTATCCATTTTAGTTCCACCTAACAAGATACCTGTATTATCATCTGTTTTGATAATTGCTGAAATTGGTATTGTTTGACCGTTAGGTGTAATTATTTTTGTAAATCTTAATGAAAGTTTACCGTTCAGAGAGCCATGTTTGGCTGTCGCAACTTCAATTACTGTTCCGATGATAGAACTTCCTGCAGGTGCAATCATTTTACCGTTATAGTAAAAATCTGAGCTTAATGCCAGTGTTATTTCTTGTCCTGTGTACGCTGTTTCAGAACTTACCGGAGCCATAAACACACCTTTAAATGTTTGTCCGGCAGGCACTGTAATAACACTCCCTTTAAGAGTTTGAGCGTCAATTTTATAGTTTTCCTGTGCATAATTTTCAGGAGTATAGGATGGTGCTTCCTGGCTGGTGTAACTAAAATTTTGTGTTCCATAAGCAAGAGCTGAAGTACTGAGAATCATAGCAAGTGCTAAAATACTTCTTTTTATCATCTTATACCTCCCTGTAAGTTTATTTCTTATCAATATTAATAATACATTATTACTGCAATTTGTCAATTTATTAAATAATTAGTCATTTGAATAAATATGAGTGAAATTTGTAGGAGCTGTCAGTATTATAAGTCGTCTTTCTCCTGCCGGAACATTTGTGTGTACTCCCATTGATCTTGTTCCTCCGGGTCTTATTTGTAGAGTTGCTCCTCTATGAATCCATGATATCCCTTGAAATTTGTCCTGATAATGAGGCATTTTAACCCATTCAGCCGGAGCTGTAAGTTCGCCACCTATCAGGTTATTATTCGCAGAGTATAGGTAACCCTTTACAGGCATTTCATAGCCATCCGGAAGTATAAGTTTTGTAATTTTAACTTTCATTGACGCATTTGTTCCGACTATAGGTTCATGAATTTCTTCTATATACCCATAAAATTCAGAATTTTCAGGAATAACATTTGAATCTTCAATGTATAAATCATTTGTTGTTACAAATTTTGTTTTGTATCCAATAGGGCAATCTTTTGTAGATATTCCCTGCATATTTATAACCGAAATTACTATTCCTGCAGGGAGTGCAACTCCTTCTGACTCTCTCATTTCGAGTTTAACAGTATCAATTTCTTGTGAAAATGATACTGTTTCAATTGTTAATATACTGAATACAAGTAATATAATTATCTTAAACGCTTTCATCATAATCTTATTATACTTATTTTCAGCTTTTTTTCAAGAAGAATAATATATGTAATGCAATATTGTAAAGTTTTTTGTAAACAGGGTTGTCAAAAAAAAATTTTATATTACAATTATAGTAATATTACATTTATAGGAGATTATATTATGGCTTGTGGTTTTCTTGAAATGGAAATTTTAAACACTATATGGACTCTAAATTCACAAAATGAAGACAAAGACATTTCTATTCAGGATGTAGTTGATGAATTATCATCAAATGGTGTTGAAAGAGCATATACTACAATTAAAACTGTAATGGATCGTCTTGTATCTAAAAGTATTTTGGTAAGGTATAAAACCGGAAAGAAATTCTTTTACAAAGCTACTATGGATAAACGTGAAATGGCTCTTGATATGATGAGAGAATTTACTAATAATTTCTTTGGCGGAGATGTTTCAAAGATGGTTCGTTTTGTTGAAAGAGAAACTGTAGAATATCTTGTAAAATAAAATCATGGATGAAAATAATATCAGTATAAATGACCGAATATTTGTCGGACAGCTTTTGAAGGCTGTCCGTTTAGGTAATTTATGTGTCCGTGAAGCGATGATCAGGTATCCAAGGGATACGAAAGATGATTCATTGATTGCGGCTTATCATGCATTAATTCATTATGAAGCCGATGAAGATTTGAGGCTTAGGGATCCTTTATATAAAGAAGAACAGGACGATTATCTTGAATTCATATATCAAACTCTTGAAAAGGGCGAAAGTTTACCTGTTAATATAATAAATAATTATAAAGATTTTTATGAAACAGCCCCAATATTACACGAACAAAATATTAAAGGATTTTGGAAAAGCTTTTGGAAATTTCTTAATATTAAAGAAGATAATTAAAAAAATATCGATTCAATCCTTTTTTTATAAAATATTTTCCAGACCGTAGACAAAATCGTTATTTTGAGCAACGTGTTTAACAGCCATTATTACCCCAGGCATATAACATTTTCTGTCGGGAGAATCGTGTCTTATAGTTAAAACTTGTCCGCTTGAACCCAGTATAACTTCCTGAGATGCGGTGTAACCGGGCATTCTTACAGAGTGAATTTGAATGTCAGAGTATGATGTTCCGCCTCTTGCCCCTTTTATAGTTTCTGTTTCAGCACAGTTACCTTTTTTAAATGTTTCTTTTGCTTTTGACATCATTAATGCTGTTTTTATAGCTGTTCCTGATGGGGCATCCTTCTTTTGGTTGTGGTGTAACTCTATGATTTCTGCATTATCAAAATATTTTGCAGCTTGTGCCGCAAACATCATCATCAAAACTGCTCCTGTTGAAAAATTTGGAGCTATTAAACAACCTGTAGAATTCTTATTTGAAATTGTTTTCAATTCTTCTATTTGATCGTCAGATAATCCTGTTGTTCCAATAACAATTTTTATTCCGTTATTTAAACAATATTTTGCATTTTCATATATAGATTTAGGTTGGGTAAAATCAATTAAAACATCAATATTACAGTTCTTTTTTGCTTCTTCTATTGTTTTGTATGTATCATCGCCAAATAAGTCAATTTTTGCACATAATTCCATATCAGAATTTTCACTAACGGCTAGGCATACTTCTTTTCCCATCTTTCCGTTAGCACCGCATACTGCTACTTTTATCATATTAATATTCTCCATCACTTCTTATTGGGGCATCATCTTCATCTTTAAGTGCAGATAAATCATCATGGCATTCAGAATCAAAATCCTCCGGCATCATATCTGTATCCGGCCATACTGTGTCATTATCAAATCTGGCTGAGGATAAATTTTCAGCTGAAGATAAATCAGAATTTGACAAATCTGTTTCTGATAAGATACATCCTGCCATATCGCAGCCTGCAAAATTTGAATAAGTAATTTGTGCATAACTGCAATCTGCACCACTTAGTAAACTGTCTGTAAAATCACATTCTACAGCATTAACTCTTGTAAAATCAACAGAGGTTAAATCCGTATCTGTAAAATTAATTAAAGATAAATCACAATCTGCAAAAGAACTTGAATTTAAATCTGCACCGCTAAAATCAATTTCCTTCAATGACATTCCTGAAAAATCCATTTCACTTAAATCAATTTCATCATCAGCTCCTTGTTTCCATTCATTAAATTTTTCAGGGCTTTTTCCTATTAAAGATAATAACTCATCTTTTGTATAATCTAGCATAATCATCTCCTGTGTGTTCTCTGTTCAATAATAAAAACATTTTTTTATAATTTAGTCAAGAGGTATATTAAACAATTTTGTATTTAAGTGCCTTTATTGCTGCTTGTAATCTGTCATCAACTTCTAATTTTTGCAAAATACTGGCAACATGTGCTTTTGTTGTATTAACGCTAATAACAAGATGCTGTGCGATTTCCATGTTGCTGTATCCTTCAGTCATTAGTTTAAGAATTTGAGCCTCTCTTGCGGTCAGGTCGTATTCTTTAAAATTAGATTCTTTATCTTCGGTTGCAGTATTTGCTGTGGCCTGTAATACTATATGAGCAATACTTGGATCAAACCAGGCTGCGCCTTCTGAAACAGATTGAACAACCTGTACAAGGCGTTGTAGGTTTATTTCCTTTGAACAATATGCGTTAGCTCCTGCTTTAAGGCTGTTTAAAACTTCTTTTTCATCATTATGAGATGTTAGTATAATTATTTTTGCTTCGTCATTTAAAGAATGTATGGTCTGAGTTGCTTCTATTCCGTTCATATTCGGCAGGCCCAAATCCATAATAACAATATCAATTTTATTGTTTTTAAATATTTCTATGGCATCTTCGGCATTTGATGCTTCATAAATAGTTTCAACGTATTCAACATCTTCAAATGTTGTCTTTAGACCAAATCTTGTTAATTCATGATCTTCTACTATTAATAAGTTCTTTTTCATATATTTAGTTCCTTCTTTGCAAGCAAATTATCCGGATTTAATTCTAAACTGCGTTCAAAATTTTTATGAGCTTCAGCCACTAAACCTTTGTTTTTTTGAATAAGCCCAAGGTAATAATAATATCTATCATTATTTTCGTCAATATACTTTGATATTCCAAGGAATGCCATAGCTTTGTCAAAATCTTCCTTTTTTATTTCCAATCTTGCAAGGTCAATCCAGCCATCAATGAAATTTGGATTAATGGCAACAGATTTTTTTAGATATATATTCTCTCTGTCCTTTTCGATTAAAGCCATTTGATAATATGCCTCATATGCTTTTGAGGATTCTTTTAGTATTTTTGAATAAATATTTTTTGCTTTATCCTGTTCATTTAGTTTTTGATATATTTTTGCAAGCGCTATTTCAGCGTAGTGAGAACCGTCGCGGGAGCCAATTTTTTTATAATATTTTTGTGCTTCATTATAATTTTTATTTCTGAGTGCAATATCCCCAAGAACAGTTAAAGCTAAAGTGTTCTCTTTTTGTATATCAATAGATTTTAGAGCATAGTCCTGAGCTTTTTCAAATTCTTTTAACTCAAAATAAACTTTTGCAGTCAGGGCATATACATCTTTATTAATATTTTTCTTTCCGGAAATAGAAGTTTGTAAAACTCCGAGAGATTTATTTAGTTCTCCTTTATCGTAGTAATAATGAGCCAGATGATATTTTTTCAGGTAATCATTTTTTGCCGATTTATAAAGAACATATTCTTGTGTTGAATGCATTTCCTTATCGAAAATTACGGTGTGAATATCATTTAAGTTAATTGAATTAAGGCAGTTGATTGCATCTCTAGGGTTATCAGTCTGAGCTAGAATTTCTGATTTTAGCCTTTTATAATTAATATTTGTAGGATTTTTAGCAATTGCTTTATTTATATATTCTTTTGCCTGTTTGATATTCCCTGTTTTGGAACTTCCAAAAGCGACGAGATAGTTTGCATAATCAGAATCCATAAGTAAAGATGTTTGTTTCATAAGTTCAGCTGTTGCTTCTCTGCTTTGGTCGTTATACATCATATTAGAATACATTTCTGCAAGATATAATTGATCTTTTTGTGAATGCTCTGATGATGGATAGTAGAAGTTCTTCACATCCGTTTCAAGTGCAGATGTAATATCATTATCTTGTATTTTGGACATTGCGAGTTCTGAAAGATTAAAAAATCCTATTGCAGCCATCTCTTGAGTGAGTCTCATGTATGCATAGTCATTTGATGGCATACTGTCAATTAAATTTCTAAAATCCATGTATGAAGAGCGAACATTACTTTGCATAAATTTATTCATTGCAATAGTGTATTGATTTTTAATTGAATTTCTTGTAAGAGTTGCTCTTTTGATTTTATATGCAGGATTAATAGGTTCTGCGATATATGTTTGAGGATTATTATCAAGGGGATCTACGGGGTTTATTCCTCTAAAATCCAGGCAATATGCCGGAGAACATATGAAAGATGTTATTATAAATAAAGTTATCAAATTTTTTTTCATTATTAGTTTTCCTCCTGTTTATGAGGTTCTCCGATGTAGTATTTATTGAATAAATCAATAATGTTTTGTTCTTGTTCTGAAGGATTTTCAAGTCTTACGTAATTATCTATAAATGATAAATTTAAGTTACTTAAAATAAGTTCGTCATTTTTAGAGATTTTTCCGCTTCCATCAGATAGAAAAATTCCGCATATTTTATCCAGTGGAATCGACATAAACAGGTTAACAATTTTAGGATCAAAATGTTTTCCGGAACCTTCTTTTAGTATATTCAAAACATTTTTGATTGGCATTTTGTCACGATAATGCCTTTTTGATGTGATGGCATCAAATACATCCGCAACGGCAAGTATTCTGCCGCCAATTGTTATTTCTTCTCCTTTTAAATGTCTGTAATATCCGCTGCCATCATATTTTTCGTGGTGGGAAGATGCAATTTCAGTAATGATTCTGAAATCAGGGGACATATAAATCTTATTAAGTATATTGTGAGTAATCCTTACATGTTCCTGAATATGTTTGTACTCTTCGTCGGTAAGTTTACCTTCTTTTTGTAAAACAGAATCTTTGATTCCGATTTTTCCTATATCATGAAGTGTTGCGGCTTTTTCAATGATGTTAATATCCTTTTTATCCATACCCATTGTTTGGGCAATTAATCCTGAGTACATTCTTACTCTGGTAGAATGACCTGCTGTAATTTTGTCTCTGGCATCGATAGATGTTGCGAGGGTATCAATAAAACTTTCGAACAGAAGTTTTTGTTCTCTGTAAAGTTGCAGTTGCTGGTCAAATAACTGTGCATTTTCTAATGCAATACTCGCACTTCCTCCGATTGCAACTAGTAAATCTTCATCATTTTGAGTAAAAATTCCGTCGATTTTATTCAATATTTGAAAAGCTCCAATAATTTCTCTGTTGTTATTTGTTATTGGCATACAAAGTATGGTTTTTGTTTTGTAACCGGTTTTGTGATCAACTTCAGGGTTAAACCTGGGATCAGAATATGCATCTGTAATATTAAGCGTTTCTCCGGTTTGGACAACATATCCGGCAAGACCTTTATCGGCGGGGAATCTTATTTCCTGTGATTCATCAACTCCCAATGCTACTTTTGACCATAATTCATTTGTCTCTTTATCCCATAAAAACACTGTGCATCGGTCTGCCTGCATAGCATTTTTTGTTTCCTGTGCTATAACTTTTAATAACTCGTCAATATCTGTAAGAGCAGTGATGGAACGGCTTATTTTTACCAAAGACACTAAAGGGTCGCTCTGTGTCGGTAAATAATAGTCCATACCATTTTGTAATTGTTTAATTCTTGCATTTATTGTTGGGGCAAGAGAGTATTCGTCATCTTCTACTGATAATTTGAGTGCATTGTTATAGTGGATTAACGCAATATCTTTACTGTTTTCACAAAAATTTATGTTCCCTTTTATTAGTTCATTAATAATCCTTGCATTTATATTATTTGTTTTTTCGGTGAGATATGTTGCTTCATCAAGTAGCTCCAGTCCTTTAGCTCCTGATGATTCAGAATAATCAATAAATGCTATAAGGCTAAGACAAATTGCCATATCAGAAACGGAATTTTCAGATTTAAAAACGGCAAAAGCTGAATTTACAAAACTGCGTGAGCTTATGTAATTCTTTTTTAAAATAGCTTTAATACCATTTTTCAATAGTTTTTGAGCCTCTTGCGTTTTAAATTTGCTTTCCACCGAAAATGTCCTCTCATAATTATTGTACAATATTTTTGGTATAAATACAAACCCTTTACTGTGGTAAATAAATCAATTGTATGATGAAAAATTTCAAACAAATGATAAATTAAGATTGAAGATGTGAAAACAGGAGAATGAAATGGCTGATACATTAAAGAAAATAATTTGTCCCGCTTGTGGAAAAGAAATGGAAAAGGTTTTTATACCTTCTGAAGGTATTAATATTGATATATGTACTGATGGCTGCGGCGGAATATTTTTTGATAACAGAGAATTTGATTCTTTTAATGAACAAAACGAAGATATATCAGAAATTTTGAAAAAGCTTGGAAATAAAGACTTCGCACCAGTTGATGAAGGTGTTACAAGGGTTTGTCCTTGCTGCGGAATGAAGATGGTTAAAAATTCTGCAGGCGTCAGAAGTTGTATTACGGTTGATGATTGTTACGGTTGCGGTGGCAAGTTTTTAGATAATAAAGAACTCTTAAAAATCAGAGAAGAATATGTAAATGATCAGCACAGATCGGATGAAGCAATAGCATATGTATATTCCAAAGTCGGTCGTCAGCTGACGGATTTGGATAAAAGATATGTAAAATCAAAAAATAAAAGTTTGGGTCAGCGAATATTCAATTCTTTATTTGATATCAGATCATAAATACCGTATAATTCTTTATAATATCCGGCATGTAGAAGTTCATAAAAGCGTTTGCAGCAATTCGGTGCGAGTTCTTGGACTTTTTCGTAATCCAAATAAAGTGATTCTACAAATCTAGCAAATAATTCTGTTGGTTTTGCGTAATATTTGCCAAGTCTGTTTATTCTTGCAGATATCCTTGCCTGTCTTTTTTGGCAGGATCTTAATCTTATATAAGCGGCAAATTCTTTTGGCATATCGCAAAAATCTTGTTCTATTTTGTCAACAGAATAAATTTTTATTTTTTTTGTAAAACCTCCGCAGATAAGTTTTACTCTGTCGTATTTTAAAAGGTATTTTGCATCACTTTTTCTTATGTAATTATCGAATTCTTTGAACTTTTTGGAGCGCATAAAGTTTGGATACTTATTTTTTATAATGTTTTCATACTCATGTATTTTTTCTTTTATTAATTCTTTGTGCGTTTGTAACTTTTCGCATTTTGAATTTACATCTGCAAAATTTGTTACCTTTTCGAGTTCTTTTAAATAATACTTAGCATTATCATCATCAAAAATTACTTCAATGCTTCCGCCGTTCTTATCTATTCCCGGTTCAATTTCAGAGTGAATATAATGAGTAAATTCATGGATTAAAGTTGGAATAATTTTTTCAGGGGAAATATTTTTAGAAATATCAATTCTGTTTTTTAGATAAAATCCCTGATGACCTCTTGCTTTTGTTGAGGTATGAACTTCCAACCCAAGGCTTTTTAAGTACTTTATTAATTCTTTTTCGTTCATAGTTTACTAGTAAATAATTTGAACATTAACTTTTCTTGCTCTTGCTTTGTTATCAAAATCTATCATAACGACTTGTTGCCATTGTCCAAGCTGTAAAACACCGTCAATGAGGGGTATATGTGTAGAATTTCCAATAATAGCGGCTCTGACATGAGAATAACCGTTGCCGTCGTGCCACATTTCATCGTGGTGATAATTTGCGTTAGACGGACAAATTTTTTCCATTGCCTCCGGCAAATCAACCAGCAAGCCGGGTTCAAATTCCAAATTGGTAATAGAAACGGTGCTTCCTTGTGCATATATGTATACCACAGCATTTTGTAATATGTGATTATATACCACATTTCGGATTTGCGGTGTTAAATCAATTATGTCTGTATTTCCCTTAGTATGAACAGTAAAAGTTTCATTAATAATAGTCATGCTCTTTATCCCCAACGATTTTTTTAAATTCTACAAAAGACAAAAATAAAAAGCAAACAAAATGGCGATTATTCAATATTTATAACGATTATATTTCGTTCTATTTCTTCTTTTAGAGGTAACTTGTAATTGACTATATCTATTATTTTTGCATTGTATTTTTTTAAAATATTTTGAGCGTTTTTAATTTCTTCCGAGGCTTTTTTAGATTTAAAAACTGCAAAATAGCCGTTTGGTTTTAATTTTGGAAGCGCATATTCACAAATTTTATCCAAAGATGCAACTGCACGCGAGGTGACAATATCGTATTTCTCATTTAAATTCTCAACTCTGGAGCATATAGGAAATAAATTATTCAATTTTAATTTATCTTTAAAAACTTGTACAGCTCTTATTTTTTTTGAGATACTATCTACTGCATATATTTTAATTTCAGGGTTTGAAATTGCCAGAGGGACAGAAGGGAAGCCCCCGCCTGTTCCTATGTCTAAAAGTGTTTCAGGCTGTTTGTATTTTTTAAAAACTTTTTCTAAAGCTAAAGAGTCACAGATATGTTTTTCCCATAAGTATTTTTCATCATTTTTTGAAATAAGGTTAACTTTATGATTTTCTTCTAAAAATATCTCAATATATTTCTCAAAAATTTTTTTATTAGGCATAACAAAAGTATATCAATTAAATGTAAAAATTTAAAGAATATTTTATTAAATCTTGATTATTATTTTTTAAGTTCTATTATTGAATTATAAAAAAGGAGTGAAGCATGCTAGAAAAAATTGAAAAATTTCAGATCTTGTTATTAGGTTTATTATTGGCTTTAGGGGCTATTATTTCAACTGCTATTTTTGCAAATACTATGTCTAAAGATGTAATAACTGTAACAGGGTCTTATTCTCAGGAAGTAACTTCAGATAAAGGAAAGTTTGATTTTTACATTAATTCCAGAGAGGCAACAAGGGCAAAATCTTATGCCGTTTTAAATAAACAAATTCCTGAAATAGAAAAGTATTTAATTTCAAAAGGATTTAAAAAAGAAAATATAGATATAAATCCGATTAACGGATATGAAGTTTATGATGTTGCGCCAAATGGTAGTTCAACAAATAAAATTGTTGCATATAATGCATCTCAGATGATTTCTGTAAAATCTAATGATGTAAAAAAAGTGAAAAAAGTTTCTACCGAAATTTATGACTTAGCACAGAGAGGAATAGAGGTTTCAAGCTCAAATGCTGAGTATTACTATTCAAAATTGTCAGATTTAAAAGTTGAAATGTTAGAAAAAGCCTCTAAAGATGCAAAACATCGTGCCTCTGCTATGTTGAAAGCAACTCGCAATAAGGTTGGAAAAATCCAATCTCTTCAAATGGGAGTATTCCAGATTACTCCGGTAGAATCTACAAATGTATCTGATTATGGACTAAATGATACATCTTCTATCCAAAAGAAAATTACAGCAGTTGCTAATGTAACATTCAGAGTAAAATAAAGTTATTACAAAAGGGTTTAAAGGTCGTAATCTCTCGATTACGACCTTTTTTTATGAATGTAACAAAATGTTAACAATAAGTCTCAAAATCTTAAAGTTCATGCAAAAACTAGCCGTAACCATGGGTAATAACGTAAAAGACGAAAGGAAAAAGCTATGGGAATGTCAGCTACACAGGCAAGATTCTTAAGCCTAACAGCAAGAAAGTCAAATGTTGAATTTGAAGGTCAACAAATTAACCAGCAAAGAACAACATTGTCAAACGAATCTGCAAGTTATTACAGTGAATTGTGTAATATGGAAGTTCCGACACCTCCATCAGTTGATGATTATACAAAAGTCAGCTATACATTTAATGATGGTGCAATGACTAATACGGTAACCTCTCTTATTGCAAGAGGATCTGGAGAATATTCTGTAAGCTATTTACAGCAATGGCAAGATGATTATTCAATTACTCCTGCGTCTTCTGCTCTTATTGCAAGGTCTAAAAGATTGGATGGAACAGTTGTATATTCTGTGGGAACTTCAAAATTAAGATCTCTTGGGGAAGAACCAAGACTTAAGGATGATGTTGTTAAAGTTTTCCTACCTGATGGTGACAGCGGTTCTGGAGTATATGCATATTACAAAGAACCTGTCGTAATTAAGGAACATCTCAAAAGTGGACCTGGGGGAGTTCCTATACAAGACGAAAATGGTAATTTTATAGTTATTCGTGTTGATGTATATGAAGCAAATGATGATGGTACTTTAAAAAAAGATGAAGAAGGACAAGACATCCTAGCATTGCAAGTATCTAATCCGTTTGGAGATGACTATTACAACTCTTTGGACGAGAAACAACGTGCTGATTTATTAGAAGAAGAAAGATATTATATTAAAATGCTTCAGGATAAATATGGAGCGGATACAACCTGGGCAGTAAGATATGTTAAAAATTCTACAACCGGCTCTTATGAACCATATTTCTACAAAATAGAAGATTTAAATAACAATGAAAAATATACCGCAAATGATTTGGCAAATATCGACTGCTATTCATTAGGTTCAAGTACTCAAACGAAAGAAGTATTAAATCAAAAAGCTGTTGTCGAAAAGGATTCATCAGGAAGATATATCGGAATAACATTGTTCGATAAAGAAGGTAATCAAACTTCTTATAGCTTGACTACAACTACAACAACTGATGAAGAAGCATATAATGATGCAATGAATCAATACCACTATGCTCAGCATGAATATGACCATAAAATTCAGGAGATTAATTCAAAACTTGAAGTAATTCAACAACAAGATAAAAACTTAGAATTGAAATTAAAGCAATTAGATACTGAAGAAAATGCGATTTCAACCGAACTTGATGCAGTTAAGAAAGTTATTTCCAAAAACGTTGAATCTTCATTCAAAACATTCAATGCTTAATTTGCAAACTAATAAAAAAGAGGAACATATGTTCCTCTTTTTTATTAGATATTTCCCGTTGAACTGTTACGATCATCTTCGAGTTGTTTAATATCAATGTTCTGCTCATCTTCAGATGCGTAATTGTTAATTGAAGGATTTGTATCAATTTCAACATTGACCTCAGCATCAACCATTTCAATATCATTTTTATCAAATTCTTTAGTTTTGCCATCTTCCATTTTTACTGCAACTTTTCCGCTCATAAACTGAAGATAACAAACCTTACCAAGTCCTTCAGTTGTCATAACAGAAGAGCCGATTGGTGGCATACCTTTTGCAGCTTCAATATAATTTGAATATTCATAATTCAGACAACAAAGTAAGCGTCCGCATGTTCCGGATATCTTCCCGGGAGCAATTGGCATACCCTGATCTTTGGCAAGTTTAATGTTAATTGTCGGAAATTTTTTCAAAAATCCTCCGCAGCAGAATGGTTGTCCGCAAATACCGCAACCATCTAATATTGAAGTTTCATCTCTTACTCCGATATGGCGTAAATCAATTCTTACTCTCTGGAACGTTTGCGTTAAATCTTTCAGTAATCCTCTGAAGTCAACTCTTTCAGGTGCTGTATAATAAAAAGTTATTTTCCTTTTGTCAAATGTAATTCTGCATTGAACAAGAGTCATAACCAACTTGTGTTGCTTTATCAGTGCCTGACATTTAAAATATGCGCTAACTTCTTCTTTCTTTATTTCATCTAAAGTTTGTAGATCTCTTTGAGTCATAATTTTAATCAAAGGGAGTGGGGCAGGTTTTTGCTTTGATTTTTCCCAAATTTCTTCGATTTTTGAGTTTACAATAAAAACCCTTAGCGCTTCTTCCCCTTTTTCTGTTCTTGCAATTACCATTTGTCCGTCTGTTAAAGTGGTTTTTTCAGGGACATCTAAAGGATAATATGTATTTTTTAAATATCTTACTGCATATTTCATTATACGTATCTTTCTTCTTCTTTCAGTTTTCTGTTCATAAGTTTTGATAAAAGTTCTTTTGGTGTTATATCCGTGTAAACAGCTTCATATATTGCACTTGAAACCGGAACTTCAATTCCTAATTTTTGAGCAAGTTCACATATTGCTTTTGAGGTTTTTACTCCTTCAGCCACAGAACCAAGTTCAGCCAGTATATCGTTAATTTTTTTACCTTTTGCAAGCATGGAGCCTACTGTGTAATTCCTTGACATTGGAGATGAGCAGGTTGCAATTAGATCTCCTATACCTGATAATCCATATAACGTTGAAGGATTTGCTCCAAGTTGAAGGCTTACCCTTACAATTTCTGCCATTCCTCTTGTTAAAAGAGTTCCTGCGCAATTATCACCTAAGCCCATTTCATGAGCAAATCCTGATGCAATTGCTATTACGTTTTTTAAACTTCCGCCGAGTTCAACCCCAATCACATCAGTATTTGTGTAAAGTCTGAATCGATCTGCAACATTCATTGCCTTTTGAACAAAAGTTGCAGTTTCTATATCTTCACAAGCAACACATGCTGCAGTCGGTTTACCCTGTAATACTTCTTTTGCAAGTGTCGGCCCGGAAAGAATGACAAGTTTTTGTTCAGGTAAAACATCTTTAATAACTTCTGACATCCTCATCAAAGATGGAAGTTCTATACCTTTTGAAGCGTTAACCAGAATTTGATCGGATTTTATACCTGCATTTTTAAGGTTTTCGCAAACATCTCTTGTCCCGGAAGTTGCAATTACTGAAAGTATAATATCTGCATTTTTAATTGCTGAACTTAAATCGGATGTAATCTCAACTTTACTATCAAGTTGGACTTCCAATGGTTTTGAAGTGTGTTTGTTTTTTATTAAATCTTCATTTAGATCTTGTTGTCTTCCCCAAACGGTTATTTCTTCAAAATTATTAGTTAAAAGCCAAGCTAAAGTAAGTCCCCAGCATCCTGCACCTAAAACTGTTAATTTCATTTTTTTCTCCTCCTGTGTTGAAGATATAAGTTTTATGTGTCTATGAAAAAGTTCATGACAGATGTAAGAAAAATCTTATACGGCACTCTCAGCGTTAAGTAATTTTCTTAATACTCCACCGTATTTTTTTAATTCTTTTCTTGCTTCTTCAGCTTCAAATTTCATATCAAGCATAATTATTGCTGTTTTTATTTCCCAATTACATTTTAATAATGCTGCCAGTGCATCGCTATTTGATACATCTGCAATTTGGGAAACAATTCTTATTGCCCTGTCTTTTAGTTTTTCATTGACAGCTTTAAGGTCTATCATAAAGTTTTCATATGTCTTTCCGATTTTTATCATAGAACCGGTAGAGAGCATATTTAAAACCATTTTTTGAGCCGTCCCTGCTTTTAACCTGCTTGATCCTGCAATAACCTCCGGCCCGACTTCCGTGCAGATTACATGTCCTGCTTCCTGAGCGATTTTTCCCTTCGAATTACAAGTTAAACCTATAGTTGCACATCCTATTTCGTCTGCCTTATCAAGAACTCCCAGTAAGTATTTTGGATTTCCGCTTGCAGAGATGACAACACATACGTCTTTTTCAGTCAGAACAGAAGCATCTTTTTTGCCTTCTTCAAAATTATCTTCAGCTCCTTCCACAGCAGTAAGTAATGCTGCATGACCACCGGCAATTCTGCCCTGAACCATTGACGGGTCAACGCTAAATGTCGGAGGGCATTCTGAAGCATCCAGTATCCCAAGCCTGCCGGAAGTTCCTGCTCCAAAGTAAAAAAGTCTTCCCCCTTTTAAAAATGCTTTAGCAATCATATCTATAGCAAGTGCGATATCTGCAGATACATCTCCTACAACTTTTGCAACGATTTGGTCTTCTTCATTCATTTTTCTAACCATATCAATGGTAGACAAAAGATCTATATCTTTTGTATTTTCGTTTCTGTATTCGGTGATTGCTTCGCTCATAGTAAAACTCCTTATAAACACACTACATTATAATTCTTTTATCAAATTTGCCATTTCAATAGCAGTTCTTGCAGCGTCAGATCCTTTGTTTCCTGCTTTTGTTCCGGCTCTTTCAATTGCCTGTTCTATGTTATCTGTTGTAAGAACACCAAATGTAACAGGAACTCCTGTTGCGAGGCTTACTTGAGCAATTCCTTTAGCCCCTTCACTTGATACAAAATCAAAATGAGGGGTTGCTCCCTTTATGACAGCTCCAAGAGTGATGATGGCATTGTATTTTTTCAAGGAGGCAACTTTTTGGGCAATAACAGGAATTTCAAAAGCCCCAGGAACTCTTATTATTTCTATATTTTCATCTTTTACTCCGTGTCTTTTTAATTCATCAATGGCACCTGATAATAATTTTGCACCTATAAAATCGTTAAAACGTGCAAGTATTATACAAAATTTGTCGCTTTCAGATGCTACAAGCTGTCCTTCGTATGTTTTCATGATACTTTCTCCTAATCCTATATATGTCACATGATACAATACAAAAGGTTATTTTACAATGTTTTATGGCTAAATGTTAATAATTTTTATGCAAATAAAGCCCCAAAAACTTTGTAGTAAATATAAATCGCAACAAGAATTAATAAAATTCCGCTTATTTTCATTATAATTTCGGATATTTTATAAAATTTATCTCCGGAATTTTTCAATTTTGAGGTAATGACTCCTGCCAGTATAAATATTAGTCCCTGTCCTAACGAAAATAAAAACAGCATAATAATGGAGTGACCTATTTTTGCTGAAATTGAAGCGAACGCCATTATACTTGCAAGGATAGGAGTAGAACAAGGTGTTCCTATAAGAGCAAAAGCTCCTCCAAGTATTATCGGGTATATAAATTCATTATTAATGTTATTTTTCGGCATTTCTTTAATAACTGTTGGGAGTTGAAAATTGATTATTCCCAGGATGTTTAAACCCATTATTAATATTACGGATGCTATAATTACGGCGAAATAAGGGTTTCCTAAAAATATTTTCCCTGTTAAAGCGCAGAATATTCCAATTATTGAAAAAACAATGCTTGAACCAAGAACAAAAAATATCATTTGAATCAGGGTTTTTGCAGGTTTTTCATTTGAAAAGCCTCCTACATAACCAATAATTAGTGGCAGCATTGAAAGAGAACAAGGTGATATTGAAGCTATAAGACCACCTATAAAAGATGCCGCAAACAGTATATATATGCTGGTTGGTTGAGAAAAGAGATTTATTAAATCTTCCATTATTTTAAACCTTCAATAGCATGTTCATATTTTTCTTTAGAAACAGCACCTTCAAACCTTTTACATTCTTGTCCGCTAGAATTTATCATAACAACTGTAGGTACAAGCTGGACTTTATGTTTTTTTATAAGGTTATGATTCATGTCTTTTCTGCTGTCTACAATAACAGATATGTATTCAATTTTATCTTGGTATTTAGGAAGTATTTCTTTAAAGATTTTTTCAACCTGTTTGCATTCAAGACACATAGTCGAAGAAAATTTTATCACCTGAGGTTTATTCCCGCTCTGCGCAATTGCAGATGATTCTTTGCTAAACGAAACTCCCCAGAAAGCCAAAACCGGTAGAATGATTACAGCCAAAATTGTTAAAATCGTCTTTTTGTCCATATTTAACCTCGTATTTACTATTATAACATATTTATAATAGCAAATAAAGTGTATTTATAAATTAGTAAACAAGGGTAGGCAGGTTATCTATTTTACAATTCCTAAACCAATAAGAAAAGAGCAAATGATAAATATTGCGCAAACAATACCTGTTATTTTATTCAAACCTTTTTCTGCGCTTTTTTGAGATGCAAAAATATGAGAAGCACCACCAATACCTCCAATACCATCTCCTTTTGGTGAGTGCATTAAAATCAAAATTATTAATAAAACTGCGCTGACAGTTGATATTGTCCATAATGTATTAGCCATTATTTTTTATCTCCTTTTTTTATAAAATGGGCTCTTTTTGAATTTAATTCAATAGATTCAAAGGTATAGAGTCTTGCAGGACGTTTTGAAGAAGATTTTGTATATTCTTCAAGTTCAACAAGTCCGTTTGTCGAAAGAGCTTTTTTTCTGAAATTTCTTTTATCCAGTTTCTTTTGCATTATAAGTTCATAAGATTTTTGCATTTCTGTAAGAGTGAATTTTTCCGGTAACAACTGATATGCAACAGGACATATTTCCAATCTTTCTCTTGTTCTTTTCAGAGAATATTGAATAATCTCTTTGTGGTCGAACGCGAGAGGTGGTAAATCATCAACTTTATGCCATCCAAGTTCAGGAGTTGAAATAATTTTGATATCTTCTGATCTTACTAATGCAAAATATGCGCATGTAATTACACGTGCATTAGGGTGTCTCAAAGGATCACCAAAAGTGTACAGCTGTTCAAGATAAATGTTGTCAACTGCTGTTTTTTCTTTTAAAACGCGTAATGCTGCATCATCAAGATTTTCTGACAATCTGACATATCCTCCGGGAATAGCCCATTTATCTTTAAACGGCTCATTTGTTCTTTTTACTAACAGAACCTGTAGTGCGTTGTTTTTAATTGTAAGTATTACAACGTCGACTGTGATTTCGTGTGTTTTAGTTTCATTAAACATTCTTATATAATATCCTTCTACCCTATATTCAAATATATAATAAACAAATTTATATCGGCTAACCAGTTTGTTAAATTTGTTAATATTTGTTTACATCTTTTAATGGGAAATGCAATTTTAAATGAAATTTTATCTTTATATATATAAGAGATGATGAGGATATTACATGTTTTCGATGGTATTTCATAATCGAATAGCATATTCAGGACCATTTATGTTTGGGTGTAATCCTCGTGCAAATTTTTATATGGGTATGGCATTAGCAACTTCCGGATTGCCGACTTACGTGCCAATGGGTTATATTCCTATGTGTAGTGGATCTTCATGTTCTCAAATATATCCATCTTTTAATTCGGCATCATCAAATTATAACTATTCTCAGACTGCAACTAATCCAAATTTAAATAGTAACTATACTTTTAGTTATGATGCAAGTACCGGCTTATATTCGAATTTGTATTCCGGGGTAGGCTTAAGTCAAACAAGTACTTTGCCTCTAATTAATTTTTCTATGCCGAAATTAAGTATGCCTTTTATTAATTTCCCTTCATCGACAGTGCAATCTCAAGGAGCTGTGTCTGGAGCATCTGTATCTGATGTGAATTATAATAAAAATGCGCTGCCAAGTATAAAAAATTCTGATTTAATGAAAAATGTCCCAAATGACCGAAAAGAAAGAATTTTAGCTGCTGTAGAAAGTGCATGCAATAAATATAATGTTGATCCAAAGCTAGTTATCTCAATGATGTATGCGGAATCGAAATTTGATCCGAATGCAACTTCAAGGTGCGGAGCTGCGGGGTTAATGCAATTGATGCCGGGAACAGCAAGTCAATATGGAGCATCAGACCCTTATAATATTGAACAAAATATTGATGCGGCAGTGAAATTTATAAAATATTTAAAAGAACGTTATAACGGAAATATGGATTTAGTGGTTGCTGCCTATAATGCGGGCCCTGCAAGAGTTCAAAGCTCAGTTCCTGATATAGCAGAAACAAAAACATATGTTGCGACGGTGAATAGAGCATATAGATCTTTAAGCTGATTGTAAATGATTTAATTACAATTATAAAATTTTTCTTGAAGATTAATATTTTTTGAGTTACCCTATTTGTGTAGCTGATTTTCAGAAAGGGAATTATGGACAAAGGGTATGTAGAAAATGGTTTTATAGTGGATTTATCCCACGCAAAAAAAACTTCTGAAGTTATATATGAACTTTCAAGAGTTTTGGATATGCCGGAGTCTAAAGGCAAACAAATTTGTTTAAAACTTGGCAATATAGATCTTTCGAATTCTGAATTAAGCAGTATAAGGACTCTTGTTGAATTGATGGAGTCAAAATTAGAATTTATCAGTACAAGTTCATCTCAAACATTGGAATCTGCATCAGAATTAGATATAAAAATTTCGCAATTTACGAATGAGTTAACCGCACCTTCTTTTCAAAATGAGAATGTTGAAGTAGAAAAGGCTCTGGATCATATTTTTGGTGAAAATGATGCAGACACCGAAAAAACTATGGATCAAGAAAAAGTTTCTGTTGCTTATGAAAGTGATGATATTTCTGCCCCGATAATTGATGAAACAGAAGTTGAAACAAGTGAAGAATCTCTTAACAGTCGTGAAGAAATTGAAAAGATGCCGACTTTATATATCAGAAAAACAATTCGTTCAGGACAAAGTATATCCTCCGATGGGAATGTTTTGATAATTGGTGATGTTAATCCCGGCGCTGAAATAATTGCAAAAGGTGATATTACCGTATGGGGTATTTTAGCAGGAATTGCGCATGCCGGATCTGATAATAACAATTACGCACGAATAAGAGCTTTGAAATTAAACCCTGTACAAATCAGAATTGGAGAAATATTTGCAAGAAGACCGGATACCGTTAATGTACCATATATCCAAAAATCAAGTGAATATACTCCTGAAGAAGCATTTGCTTATAAAGATACAATAATAATAAAAAAAATACATGATGAAAATTAAGGAGAAATAAATGACCGGTAGAGTAATAGTAATAACATCCGGAAAGGGCGGAGTAGGTAAAACCACGACAAATGCCAATATCGGAACCGCGCTGGCTAGAGCGGGAAAGAAAGTCGTAATGATAGATACAGATTTAGGATTAAGAAATTTGGATTTGTTATTGGGACTGGAAAATAGAATTGTTTATACAATTGTCGATGTTGTTGAAGAACGATGCAAATTGAAGCAAGCACTTGTGAAGGATAAGAAAAATCCTAATTTGTGTCTTTTAGCTGCGGCTCAAACAAGAGATAAGACCGCAGTTACAGAAGAACAATTAAAAAATATCTGTGATGAATTAAAAGAAAAATTTGACTTTGTATTAGTTGACTGTCCTGCAGGTATTGAACAGGGATTTCAAAATGCTGTTGCAGGTGCTTCTGAAGCAATCGTAGTTACCACCCCAGAGATGTCTGCAGTTCGTGATGCGGACAGAATTATCGGGCTACTGGAAGCAAAAGAAGAAATTAAATCATATCGTTTACTTTTAAACAGATACAGGCCAAAGATGGTGAATGCAAAAGATATGATGAGTGCAGATGAAGTTGTTGAAATTTTGTCAGCTGATTTGATTGGTATAATTCCAGAAGATGCAGGAATTATTACTTCAACAAACAAAGGTGAGCCAATAGTAAATGATGAAAAATCATTGGCGGGACGTGCATACAGAAATGTTGCCCAAAGGATTATCGGTAATGAAGTACCTATTATAAATTTTGAAGAAGAAATGAAGTTATTACCAAAAATTAAAAAGTTCTTCGCAAAATTCCTGAATAAAGGAAAGGAGAACTAAGATGGCAGAGAATATTTTTGCAGAAATTTATAATAAAATTTTAGGTTTATTTGGTCAGGCAGAACCGAAAGAAGATTCAAAAAATACTGCAGTCAGCAGATTAAGACTTGTGTTAATGCAGGATAGAACTAATCTCACTCCTGAGATTATGCATCGTATGAGAAAAGAGTTAATAGAAGTCCTTTCAACATATGTAGAATTAGACAAAGAAGCTCTTGAACTAAATTTTGAACAAGAAAGGGAACAAATGGCTTTGATGCTTTCTATTCCTGTTGTAAGAGCAAAAGATGAAGCAGAAATAGAAGCAGCAATAAAGGAAAAAGAAGAAGCAAAAACCTCTGTTGAAGATTCTGATGAAAACAACAAAGAATCAGAGGAAGATGATGAAGAAGAAAATACTGATGAGTCTTCAGAAGCTAAAGAGGAAAATGATGAAGAAGATGCAGATTCCTCTGAAGATGATGAAGAATCAGATGAGGATTCTTTAAAACAAGAAGATGACAGCTCTTCTGGCGAACAAAAGGATTCTGAATCAGAAGATGAAGCTGTTGATTCTGATGAGAAAGATGTAAAAGTTGAAAGTAAAAAAGAATCAAAAGTAAAAAAAGAAGAAAAATAATGTAAAATATTTAAAAAAGATAAGGGGTGTAATTGCTCCTTATCTTTTTTTTGCATATAATTGTGTTTGGGAAAATGCGCGTATCAAATATAACTAATAATATTTTAAAAAATCGATATTTTTTGAAAACTTTGGAAAAAATTTCAGAACATGGAACTTCTTTTTCTGCCGGGGCGGCATTACTTCTTTCAACTACGCTTAGACCTTTTGCAATAAATTCTACTCCGGATGTAGAAAAAGAAAATAAACAGTATGCAATTTCAAATTCGATATGTTCAGGTTTGATAAAGTTTGGAATTGTTGAATCTGTTGCTTTGCCTGTTGAGTTGGCTATAAAAAAAATTGATAAAAATCCTCAGATTTTTCTTAAGCCGGAGACAATAAGAGATCTTTCTCCAAGAGCCTATAAAATGATTACGCAAATGCTTAAGTTGAGCGTTGGTTTTTTGACAGCTATTCCCAAATCTGTGATGACTGTTGCTTTAATTCCTATAATTATGGACAAATTGTTTAAAACATCAAAGCCGGAAATTAAAAGCAGTAAAAATATTAATTCTAATCCTTCATTTACCGGCAAATTTGATAATTTGTTATCACGAGGAGTTTCAAAAGTTATCAATAATGAATGGGTCAGAAAATTTGCAATTAAATATGAACAAAAAGACAGAGATATTGCAATGCATATTACTGCGGCAACGGATGTTTTATTGACAGGAGCTGCTGCGTACAGAACGAATAAAAGCAATGATATAAAAGAGAATCGTAAAAAAGCACTAATTTATAATAATGTTATAGCTACAGGGATAACTATAGGCGGCGGTTATACTCTTGACAGGGTTGTAAAAAATAAAACAGACAAATTTGTGAATCATTTTAAACATCTAAATGCAAAAGACTCTCATCTATCAAAGTATGTTGAAGGTATAAATATTTTACGCCCTGCATTAATATTTGCATTTATATATTACGGAGTTTTGCCTATGTTTTCAACTTATATGGCAGAGCGAATTGATAAATATGTCAATTCTCATATAGAAAAATGATGTCGATTTTATAAAGAGAAAATAAAATTAAATCATTATGAGTATATTTTCTTTTATATTTAAAAGTCGTCATGACAGGACTCCGATGGAACGCTTTTATATGTTTTTAGTAGTTATGTTTATTGCTGCTTTAATCTTTTTATTCACAGATGCAAGTCAAAAATTAGATTGCATACCGGATGTTGGTTGTACTGTTACAACGCGGGAAAATCATTTTACAAAAGAGCATATAGAAGTGCAGTTCAATCCAAGAGATATTGCCTCTTATAAAATATTAAAACATCATAGAACTTCAGGAACAAAATATCACAGAAAACATTATTATGTATATTCTCTTTATTTAGAAATGAAAAATGGTTCAAATATAAACTTAAAGCATATTACATTCAGCGATGAACAAAAGCTCAGGGAAATTATCAATGAAATGTGGTATAACAAAGAAGTTCATTATTAGTGTTTTTTAGATTTTTTATTTTTAACTTCTTTTTCGTCGCATTCCAGAACTTTGTTTAAGTGTTCTATCAATTCTTCTGCGTGGTAATGCATTGCGTGTTCTGATTTATGATGAATATCTATAAGATGATAATGCATAGCCATTTCAACTTGTATCAGTGCAATATTGTAATTGTAAATGCTGTTAATATAGCTGTCTAATGATTTTATATAAATCTTTCGGGCGTCTTGCAGAGAAATATAATCAAGTTTATTTGCAATATATTGTGATTCCACTATTTTTAAATTATTCAGAGCTTGTTCAACTTCAGTTTTTGCTGTCGGTACTTGCTTTTTTGCTCTGTTAACATTATTGAATGCGCGTTGGACTTCGTAATATAAATCTTTTTTAAACAGATTTATTTCGTTGTCTGCAAGTCTTAATTGAGCATCTGCACCTTTAATACTGTGTTTTAATTCCATAAGATTGACGGAAGTAGATAAATCTACTCCGACTTTCAAACCGTTATTGCTGGTAAAATTTGTATTGTTGTATCCGTATCCTACTCCGGCACTGAGGGCAGGCATGTATGAACGTTTTACATATTTTAGTGACTGTTCCATTGCTTTTTTTGTTGAAATTAAAACCTGAAGATCCGGACTGTTATTGTATGCAATACTTACAGCGTCTCCCATTTTGAACGGAAAAACATACGGTTCAAAGGGTTTTGATTCCACAAGTTTGGAATCATATGCATAGTCATCATTATATGTAAATGTTGGAGTGTTTTCTATATCATAATCAGGTTGTGAATCCAAATACATTGCATTGCTTAAATCGTATTTCGCATTATTTAAAGTGTTTTCGGCTTCAATATATTTGATTTTTGCTTCGCTTAAATTAACCTGTGCAGTTGTCAAATCTGCTTTATCTTTATTTTTTGCAAGTTTTACAAATTTTTCATTTAACGTAATATTATTTTTTGCGACATTAAAAAGTGCTTTTGCCTGAAGATAATTATAATATTTTGCTTTTATATCAAAAAGTGTAAGACATAAAGCGTCCATAAATTCGTATTCAGCTCCGATTTTATAAAATTCTTCCATTTTTATAAAAGCAGTTGATTTCCCAAAGTCCCAGACCAGTTGATTTACGGTAACTCCAACGACAGGTAAATCTCTGTATCTTTTGTCATAGTACACTCCATCAGAATTTCGTTCAAAATTAAATCCAACTCCTGCACCAATTACCGGAAAAAATTTAGATTTGGCAATTCCGACATTGCTTTTTGCAATATCCAAGTTATATTTTTGCCGTCTTATTTTAGGGCTGTTTTTATATGCCAAAGCAACACAATCCATTATATTAAGGAGCGTACCGTCCTTAACTTCTACAGGATAAAATAAATCGGCTTCATCTTCTATTGCCTGTGCTTGCGGTAATGCCAGTGTAAATGCTAATATCACAAGACACACTACTTTTCTAATGTCCATATATTAATTATAGCATGCCTGTCAAGTAAGCTGTCAAAATTACTTGGAAAGCTGCTTATAAAGTTCAATTTCTTTTGGGGAAAGTTTATCAGGCAATACTATTTTTATTTTAGCATTTAAGTTTCCGAATCCTCCTGTTTTTTTAGGAAGCCCTAAATTTTTTAATCTCAGCATTTTACCGCTTGAGGTCATTGCAGGAATTTGAATTCCAATATTCCCGTGGAGTGTTTTAATTTCTTTTTTACAGCCTAAAACGGCTTCAGGTGGAGTTATTTCAATATCTTTTGTTAAATCTGAACCGTTTATTTCGTATTCACTGTCTTTAGGGGTTATAATGAGGTATAAATCTCCTTTTTGACCGTATTCATCCATACGTCCTTCCCCTTTTAGTCTGATTTTTTGACCTTCTTTTATTTCTTTAGGCAGTTTAACTTTAATTGATTTTGTTTCTTTTGTGTATCCTGTACCTCCGCAGTGCGGGCAGAATTCTCCGGGACGGCATTGATTACATTTGCTTACGTCAGAAAATTTTACATTAATTGGTTCAGAAGAAAATAAATCTTTTGCCGTAACCGTAAGGTTTGTTGTTATATCTAAATCCTGAGATTTCTTACGTGGACGCTGGCGTGTTTGGTATTGTTGCTGGGCTCCCATGTTTCCAAAGTCAAAGCCCCCGAAGCTGCTTTGAGAAGTTCTTCCTCCCATCATATCTCCAAAAAGAGAGCTGAAAAAGTCTGAAAAACCTCCCATATCACCACCGCCAAAGTTGAATTGGTGGAAGTTTCCGCCGCCAAAATTTTCAAATCCCGGAGGTGGCGTATAATCTGCTCCTCCTTGCCAGTTAGCTCCAAGACTGTCATATCTTTGACGTTTTTGTTTATCTCCTAAAACTTCATAGGCTTCGTTTATTTCCTTAAATTTTTCCTCGGCTTCTTTTGTTTTATTGACATCCGGGTGGTATTTTCGTGCAAGTTTTCTGTAGGCAGATTTTATTTCAGATTCTGTTGCACCTCTTTTTATACCCAGTATTTCATAATAATCTCTGTATTTCATAATGAAAATCTCCTACTATATATAATAATATAAATTAAGAGATTTTATTTATTTTTTAATTATTTCTTAATTATGTATTAAATCTTCGACCATTTCTTCAAGATCTTCTTTTATTGATTTTATGGATTCCTTTTTTTTAAGAAAATCAAGAATGTCTTTTTTGTTGCCATATGCAAGAGGTCTTGAAACTTCTTTTTTCATAGATGGATGCAGCATTGAAACTTCAAGTAAATGACCGCCGAATTTATCGCTGTCTTGAGAAATCGAAAAAGCTATTCCTTTACAATTTAATCCGCTATTATTAAATGATTCATCTATTTTTCGATAATAGTGGTTGTCTGAAATCTCATATTCAGCTCTTTTTGTTATGTTTTCAAGCAGCTTGTTAAGTGAAGAATTTAAATTATTCACTGTATTTGTTTTATAAGGGTTTAATTTTATAATTTTAGCTTTATTAAAAATTTCTATCATATTTTCTCCGATCTATGCTACATAATTTATTGGTTCTTCTATATAAGGTACAAAAGTTTTCATTTTTGCGTTTTGATCTGCTGCGTCTTTCATGTATAGCTTATGCATTGATTCTCTTGAGAAAGTTCTTCCCAGTCCGTGAGGATTTTTTCTTATTCGTCTGGTTCCTACAAGACCTTGGAGTCTGTCGTCGTAGTAACAATTTTGTGAATATCTGCCAAAAATATTTTTTTGTGTTTTATCTAATGAATCATATCTTTCAATAAAAGGTTTTATTGCCTCATTGATTGTATTTTTATTTTGTAAATTGTTATAAACTAAATCGTGTTCTATAAAATAGAAAGGATCTTTACCTGCAGCAATTTGAAGTTCGGATATTGTACCGTCAGGAAGCTCTATATTCATTTGAGCTCTTGTGTACCCTCCTTGTTTGATTGCGGCTTTTTCTATATCTGTAAGATTTTCAAAACCGTATTTTGACACATCAATTTTTTCAGAGCATGTCGCAATTGAAAATTTTTCCCCTGTCGCTAATTGCATTTTTTTAATTTGCCTGATTTGATTATCAGTAAAAACAGGAATGTTGTTTGGACCTCTGTAATTGCAGAATCTTGTAACTTTAATTGGCTGGATTGCTGGGTTTGTTTGCAATTCTTTTATTAATCTTGGATCAATATTCTCTGCCGCAAGTTTTTCTATAGTAGTAATGCCTCTGTTTAGTGCATCTTTCATCATTCCAAGCATTATACTGTTAAACGCGGGCTCAGATTGTTTTTCTGCCATATTTAGTAGCACTTGCCTAAGGTATTTCTCTCCGGCTTTCTTCTGTGTTTTAGACAGGCTTTTATCGTTTTTTAAAAGTCTTTGAACAAATCTTTTTTCTCTTCGGGTAAGTTTTTTCCCGTCTATAACCGTATTTTCTATGATGTTGTTAATTTCATCTTTTGATAGTTGTTTTAGTTCTATTCGACCGGCAACATAATCTGTAGTTAATTTATATGCATCTTTATCTTGTGTTACGGTTACCCCATTTTTAGGAATGTATTTCTTTAATTTAGAGTGCAAAGAGTCAACTCCTTTAGTTCTGGTGGCAACATCATATCCCGGAAATAAATTCTGTAGTGTTTTTCTAAATTCTGCTTCTATTTTATGCCCTGCAGAATTTATTCTAAGAGCCAAATTGCCTAATTCGGCATCTGCTGCCGGAGTATCGATATTCCCTTTGTGTATGGCAAATGAAGGAGCTTTTGCGCCCATTGTTTCTGGTCTTACAGGAACTGTTATATCCGGCTTCAATCTTAAATGTAAGATGGGAGTATTTGTTTTTGTTGCTACTTCTTTTGACATTTGCAATAAAGGTGTTTCGTTTAATAGGTTCTTTGTATTCCTGCCATTATGAAATAATAAATTAAGCCCTTTTTGCGCAATAATTTTGCCTATAGCCATGTTTTTCCCCTAATAAGATATCCCCTGTATTTATATAAAGTATTTTTTTTTAGAAAAATTGCTCTTTTTAATAAAAAATAATTAAAATCTTTAAAAAATAAATTTTTTATTTTATAATTTTTATGTACAATGCATATTTAAAGGGAGAGCGTATGGAAACATTGAATGCTACTGAAGGTCTTATAACAAAGGTTGTTGGCCCTGTTGTAGACGTGGAATTTCCAAATGGAGATTTGCCAAATATTTATACAGCGTTAAATATATTTGATGATAACGGAAATAAAATTGTTGCTGAGGTTCAACAAATGTTAGGTTCTAATAAGGTCAGAACTGTTGCTATGTCGTCAACTGACGGGTTACGTCGTGGAATGAAAGTTATTAACACAAATGAACCAATTAAAATTCCTGTTGGAGAGGCTATTTTAGGAAGAATTTTAAATGTTACCGGCGATGCTGTTGATAATGCGGGCCCTATCGAAACAGATACATTTCTTCCGATACACAGACAAGCTCCAAAGTTAGTTGATCAAAACACAGATGTTGAAATTCTTGAAACAGGAATTAAAGCAATTGATTTGCTTCAGCCATATCAAAAAGGTGGTAAAATAGGATTGTTTGGTGGTGCCGGAGTAGGTAAAACTGTTTTAATTCAGGAATTAATTCATAATATTGCCATGGCCCATAACGGTGTATCTGTTTTTGGCGGCGTTGGTGAAAGAACTCGTGAAGGGAATGATCTTTGGAACGAATTTAAAGAAAGTGGAGTTATAAATAAAGTAGGTTTAATATATGGTCAGATGAATGAACCCCCTGGAGCAAGAATGAGAGTAGGGTTATCTGCTCTTACTGCTGCGGAATATTTCAGAGATTATTCAAAACAGGATGTATTGTTGTTCATTGATAATATTTTCCGTTTCACTCAAGCAGGTTCTGAAGTATCTGCGCTTCTTGGGCGTATGCCTTCTGCTGTAGGTTATCAGCCTACACTTGCCACAGAAATGGGTGAATTGCAGGAAAGAATTACATCCACAAAAGATGGTTCAATTACATCGGTTCAGGCAATTTATGTTCCTGCGGATGACTTGACTGATCCTGCTCCTGCAACTACATTCTCTCACCTTGATGCATCAACTGTATTATCAAGAGATATTGCATCTTTAGGTATTTATCCTGCAGTTGATCCGCTGGAATCAAATTCAAGAGCATTAGATCCTAATATTGTCGGAGAAGAACATTATGAAGTTACAAGAAAAGTACTTGAAATTCTTCAAAAATATAAAGATTTGCAGGATTTAATTGCTATTTTAGGTATGGATGAATTATCTGAAGAAGATAAAGAAACTGTTAACAGAGCAAGAAAGATACAAAAATTCTTGTCCCAGCCATTCTTTGTTGCCGAACAATTTAGTAATAATAAGGGCAAATATGTAAAAATTGAAGATACTATAAAAGGCTTTAAAGCTATAATTGATGGTGAATATGATAATTTGCCGGAACAAGCTTTTTATATGGTTGGTACAATCGAAGAAGCGGTAGAAAAAGCTAAAAATATGACAGAGGAATAGGTTTTTTATGAAACTAAAAATAATAACTCAAGAAAGAGTTGTATTTGATGATGAAGTTGATGAGATCTACACTAAAGGTGTAGACGGTGAGTTTGGAATCCTAAAAGGTCATATTCCGGTTATGAGTGCTTTGGATATCGGTGTTACTAAGGCAAAAATCGGTAATGAAGTAAAATCTTTTACTACAATGGGCGGTATTTTGCAGTTTAAAGATGAAGAATGTTTAATTTTAACTACTCTTGCAGAAGCAGGAGATGAAATAGATGAAATGCGTGCAAGAGAGGCTCTTGAGCGTGCAAGGCGCCGTTTAAAAGAGGCAAATGCCAGAATGGATGCCAAGCGAATAGAAGCTTCTATTGCAAGGGCAAAAGCGAGATTAAAAGCGAAACTAAATAACCAAGAATAAATTCTCTAACTCTAGGCCTGTTGCGTTGAATCTGCTTTGCTTGCTCTATAGCGATTAATAAAGTAGTCTGCTATTGCCCCGATTGCAAGTCCTGCTACTCCTACCAAAGGACATTTTATTAAAAGATTTTTCAGGTTAAAAGCTTTCGAGATTTTTGCTCCTTTAGTTAATGCATATGCCCCTGTGGCAACCGGAGCTACTAAACCTCCAAATAGTCCCAGCTTTTTGCCATTATTTGAAGTTTTGTATAAGTTTCCTTTTTCTGAGATACCTATTTCGGGACTTTGCTGTGCAATTTGTTGATTAATTTGAGCCTGTAGCTTTGTTAAATCCTGTTGAAATGTTATGTTGTTTTGCAAGCCTGCGGGTGTTTGTACTGTGTTATTTTGAGTCTGAATATTTTGCGTTTGCGGTGCAATGTTTGTTTGTTGTGTAATATCTGCGCTTTGAGAAGGCGGATTTGTAGTACCTGCAGCAGTTGAAGTAAATGTTTGCGCCGTATTTGTTTTTAGAAAATCAGGCATCATAAGATCCTGTGAATAATCTTTAGCAGGTGCCTGTAAATTAAATATACTATTATTAAACGGTGTATTTAATTGCGGTAACGCAGGATTTGTGGTTGCCCCTGCAGATGCCGTATTTGTATTAAAACCTTGTAACCCTACGTTTGTGTTTAAACTCATAGCAATAACCTTTCAAAAAATAACTAACCTTTTTCCCTATATTTTTATAAAGTATTTTAGTTTTAAAAAATTGCCTAAGTTTTAAAAATGTTAATTTATTTTAATAATTGGTTTTTAAATTTTTTTCTAATATTCTATATCTATGGATAAAACATTCTTTTCTGTTTTTAAAACTTTTTTTAAAATTGGTCTTCTTCTTTTAGGTGGAGGGTATGTTATTCTTCCATTATTGCAAAGTGAATTGGTTGATAAAAAGAAGTGGATAACATCTGATGAACTTGTGCAGTATTATGCGATAAGTACATCTTTACCCGGGATTATTGCTGCAAATACTGCGATATTTACAGGAAGAAAACTATTAAAAACCAAAGGCGCTATTGCAGCTTTGTTAGGTGTTATATTGCCGGCTTTCATTGCTATAATTTTGCTTGCATCAATTTTTAACGAAATAGTCAGATATAATTTTGTTAAATATATGTTTTGGGGGGTCGGAATAGGAGTCATAACCCTATTATTTTTAGCGGTTGCTGAGATGTGGAAAAAATGTATTGTTGATAAATTTTCTGTTGCTGTCTACACGTCATGCGTGCTGTTGGCTTTATTAACAGATATGTCTCCTGCAATAATCGTAATATTTGCTGTAGTTTTAGGAATTGTACATGCGGTATTTTTCAATAAAAAACAGGAGCAAAAATATGATTAGATTGTATCTTCTTTTGTTTGCTCAGTTTTTTAATATCGGAGTTTTTTCTTTTGGTGGGGGGTATGCAACTATACCTTTTTTGTACGATATTGCGCAAAAATATAATTGGTTTACAGTCAAACAATTAACAGATATGCTTGCTATTTCTTCCATAACCCCCGGACCTGTGGGTGTTAATATGGCAACTTTTGCAGGTTTTTCGACCTCAGGTATTTTGGGGGCTGCGATTGCAACATCTGCAATCGTTCTTCCTTCTTTTATTTTTGTGACTATAGTATCTAAAATTTTGGATAAATTTGAATCGAATATTTATGTTAAAAATATTGTTGCTTCTTTAAAACCTGCAGGATGTGCTCTTTTATCTGCTGTTGGCATAAAATTGCTCTTTACTTCTAACTTGCATCTCATCGGGCTTATTATCTTGGCTACCTTTGTTATAGCTTCATTTAAGAAAAAATTTGATCCTCTGTTTTATCTTGGAGTTTCGGCTATCATCGGAATTTCCCTGGGATATTTAAATCTTATAGGAATTTAAATCAAATCTTCATTAAAGTTTTCTTCTTCTCTAATTGGAAGTGTAAAACCAAATGTTGCTCCGTGGTCAGGAACAGAGTTTACAAAAACATGTCCCCCGTGATGTTTTTCTATAGTTGTTTTGACCAAATGTAGTCCTAAACCCGTACCTTTTACACTATGGGTTTTATTTTCTACTCTGTAAAATCTTTCAAATACTTTCTTCTGATATTCCGGTGCAATACCGATACCTTCATCTCGAACTGTAATAATTATTTGATTATTTACTTCCTCTTTGTATAAACGTACGGTTATTGTAGAATTTTCCGGTGCATATTTAATTGCATTTGATAAATAATTTGTTAAAGCTCTTGCAATTGCATCATAATTACAATTAATCATAGGAATATCTTCTTCTTTTTCAACTTTTATATTTAAATTGTGTTCTTTAAGCAGGGCTTGCACTTCTGATACACAATAATCGACTAATTGAGAAATATCATTCTCGGATTTTTCTATTTTAGCGTTGGAATCAAGTCTTGAAAAATCAAGTATATCATTAACCATGTTATGAAGTCTTATTATTTCGGTATGCAGCGTTCCTATAAATTCTTTTTGTGACTCATAATCAAAATCATTTCCCATATCATAAAGAGTATCAATATAACTTCTTAAAACTGTTACCGGAGTTCTTAATTCATGAGAGACATTAGAAATAAATTGTGCTCTCATAACTTCCATTTCAGCTTCTTTGGTTATATCCAAAAGAACGATAATATACCCCAAATATTCATAATTTCTGGTAAGCATTGGCGATATAATCGCACGTAATGTTTTATCGTCTAATTTCAAATCAAAAATAACCGGTTTTGCTGATTTTTCTTCTAAAGATAATTTTTTGTATTCATTAATTTTCTCGTTAAAACAGTAATTCCCGTCGGAATCAACATAATTTTTAATATTAGAATTAAGTAATTGATCTTCCTGCAATTCAAGTAATTGTTTTGCATGGTTATTTATCAAAGAAACAGTATCATTGTTGTCACAAACAATAACTCCGTTAGCAATACTCATTAGGACTGTTTTTAATTTATTTCTTTCAAGTGTCAATTGATCAATGTTTGATTCTTCGTACTGACGGAGTTTATTTGACATGTCGTTAAATTCTTTAAATAATTCTCTGACTTCGTCACTTACGTCTTTACCCTCAATCTTATATCCAAATTCTTTAGATGAAATTTTTCTTACACCGTCGTGCAGTATTTTGAGTTCTCTTGTTATAAGATATGTATTTATTAAAACAACAAATGCAAAAACAAGCCAAACAATGGTAAACACAAACATTATGGAAGCCCTTGTTGTGGAGGACAGTTTTTCAATAATAGTACCAGACAAACCAATAGTTACAGAACCTATATTTTCTCCTGATTCAATATTTATCATTGGAGAGGACACTGAAATACTTGGTTGTTTGGATTTTTCTTTTTGCGGATTCTTTGCGGCAAAAATTATTGATCCGTTTTTATCCCTAATTTCGAGCGAAAGAATATCTTTGTGGGATTTTAATATAGGCTCGGAATGTTTTTGCAAAGTCTGTTTAATTTGATTTTGGGGAACATTTTTTGTTATTTCAACGCTTTCTATAGCAAGAGTCTTAGAGATAACTTGCCCAAAACTTTTATAGCTGTCATTCAAATTTCTTTGAATATTTACGGTGACAAATATGGCTATAGCCATTATTAATAATGTACTGATAATTAAACCTATGATTATCAAACGATTTTGTTTAGTCAAACCTTTTTCACTCATAAAATCATTATATCACCTTTACTAAAATATTCATAGATAAAATAATACTTTTTTTATTTGAATTTAGCCCCAAAAAATAAGGTGCATTTCAGCACCTTATTTTTTATATGATACATAAATCAATTATTCTTCTGAGGTTGTTGTTTCTGCAGAATTTATATCTTTAATACTTAAAGCGATTCTGTGTTCTTGCGGTGTGAATTTCTTAATAAGAACTTCTACGCTGTCACCAACTTTGAATTGATTAAACGGATTAATATTTTCTTCTGCCATTTCAGAAACAGGTAATAGTGCTTCAACTCCAGGGAATATGTTAATAAAAGCTCCAAAACCGGTAACTTTATTGACTGTTCCTGTAATTACCTGACCTTCAGAGAATTGACCTTCTATCTGTTGCCATGGATCTTCTCCCATTCTTTTTAATGATAATGAGATTCTCTTTAATTCGTTATCAATTTTAATTATTTTTACTTCTAAAGTTTCTCCTAAAGAAATAACATCAGAAGGATGTTTAATTCTTGACCAAGAAATTTCAGAAATAGGTAATAATCCATCGATACCGTTGATATCAATAAATGCTCCAAAATCAGCAATTCTTACAACTTCACCTTTAACAACCTGTCCTTCTTCCAAAGTAGAAAGAATGTTGTCAACAACTTGGTCTCTTTGTTCAGCAATAGCTTGTCTTTGAGATAAGATAAGTTTGTTTTTCTTTGGATCAGCCTCAAGAACTTTAACTTCAATTTTTTGATCTAAAAGACCGTCAAATGGTGTACCTGTTCTAAGTTGAGAAGAAGGGATAAAACCTTTCAAATCTGCTATATCAACTAGTACACCACCTTTAACAACTGAAACAACTTTTGCAAGAATTGTGTCACCCTGAACTTTTGCATCGTTAAGTTGAGCCCAAGCTTGAGCAAATGCAAGTCTTTTAAGTGATAACATCATGCCTTCTTCATCTGTTTCTTCTTTTAATACATAAAATTCTTTTACATCTCCAAGTTCAACTGAACTTCCTTCTTCTGAAGATGAAATTTCTCTTTCAGGTAAAAATGCTTCAGTTTTTGTTCCGTGTACGCTTACAAGGTATCCGTCTTTTTCTTTTTTAAGAATAGTTCCTTCTACGATGTCTGCTACTGTGTGTGATTTTGAAAAACTTTCTTCTAACAGTTTTTCGAATTCGTCTAATGTTGCTTGTGTCATTTTATTTTCTCCTTTTCTTTTTATTTGTTCAATTCTTCAATGACTTTGTCTATTATATTTTGAGGAGTTGAAGCTCCTGCTGTAATACCTATTTTTTTTGTTTTATCTATTATGTCTTTATATTGAGCAAGTTCTTTTTCTGATTCAATATGTATAGTATTTGTTATTTTTTTTGCAATATCAGCTAAGTGGGTTGTATTAGCACTGTTTTTTGAGCCTACAACTATCATTAAATCGTTTTCTTTTGCCATCTCTTCTGCTTCTTTTTGTCTGCGTGAAGTACTTGGACATATTGTGTTGTATATAATCAATTCTTTTGAAACTGATGTCAGAAATTCAACTACAGGATTTAATGTTGAAAGCATTTGGGTTGTTTGGACGACAACTCCTATTTTTTTGTTTTCTTTTAGTTTTTCTTCAAAATTTTTAAGCTGCTCAATATTTGTCGCAACAATGACTTTTTGTCCGTATTGTAGAGCATTTGCTTTTATTGCAACAACTTCAGGGTGCTCTTCTTTTCCGACAATTATAAGATAATAGCCGTTTTGTACAAGTTCAATGGCTTTTTGCTGAACCTTTTTAACATCAGGACAAGTTAAATCATATGGAATAAATCCGGCATTTTCTATTTGTTCAAAAACGTCAGGACTTTGACCATGAGTTCTTATAACACAGTATCCTTCACCGGAATCAGGTAAAGTTTCAATTGTTTTAACACCATGATCTGCAAGACTTTTTATAACATCATTATTGTGTATAAGTTCTCCCAGAACACAAACTTTTTTTTCAGGGTTTTCCTGTTTTAATTTTTCAACAGTTTCAACGGCTCTTTTTACTCCGTAACAGAACCCTGCATATTTCGCTAATGTAATTTTTCTACTTTCAGGCAATTAAATTGTCTTCTTTCAAATGGACTCACGGGAGGATATTGCTAAATATGATTGCATTTAACCCTTATTCCCGTTGTAACTTAATTACACTACAAAAATAATCAAAAAGCAAGCCTATATATTATGCATTAAAGTAGAAAGGGCCGCGTTGTTTCATTTTATCATATGATCTGCCCATAGGAGCTCTGTCTGAACCCATTGCAAGTCCATCAGCCATTTCAAATCCGGATGCACGTGACATGTTACCTTGAAGTTGTTCCATCCAATCGTCTCCTCCAAGTGTCGGCTTTGAGGTGTGCTGTTGAACATAGCTTGCTTGGGAAAGATTTAACAAGCCAAATATTTGTTTCAATAATTCATGATTACCTGTTTTGTTCAGATCGCTGATATACAAAGCAATTGTTGAAGGGCTTGCATATTTTAAGAAATCTTTCAATTTAATCTTACCTTTGGAGAGTAAATCCATTGTTGCAGATTCTCCAAGATATGCTAACAATGATGGATCATTGCTGTACTGGTACAATGAAAGTATTACGCTTTTATTATTTGAAAAACTGCTTGCAAAACTGTGTAAAGAGTTACCATCTGAGTATTTAGCAAAGAATGATAAGAATTTTTCCTGAACGGTTTCACCAAGTGTTCCGAGTTTTTCATATAGACCTTTCATACCGCCTGAGCTGTATGCAGTTTTTAATTCCTGAATAGTTTTTGCATCAATATTACCGGAAGCTTGAGGGCTTTCAATAAAGGTTTTAACAACTTTTGCTTCTTTTTCTGCTGCTTTTGCTGCTTGTGAAGTGGCTTCTTTACTTGTTGTGTCCGCTTGTTTTTCGGATTTTGCTTCTTGAGCTTTTGTTGTTTTTTGATAATTGTCAATAATTTGAGTAATTCTCTCTTGAACTCTTTCTTTTTTATCTGAAAGAGCCTTTGTTACCTGATCACCATAATTTGTTGAACCAAATGCAACATAAGTTGGCTTTGAACCGGATGTTGATGCTGTTCCGGAAGAGGACCCAGAGCCTCCGGTTGAGGATGATACTGTTGTTGCGTACCCTGTGGAAGTTCTGCTCGCACTCGGTGTGTTAGAACTTGTTCTAGTTCCGGTTGAAGAGGATTTGTCAGATGCCCCTTCAGAAGAACTGCTGCGCTCATAACTTATTTGACCGGTTTGGCGTGCTTGCTCAATATTAGCTTTTTGCTCAGATGTGTATCCGTTATTTTTTATTGCATTATCAACGTATTGAGAATATTGTTGTCTTACGGAGGAGTCAACATTTTGTTCTGCCGCGGCTAAACCTTCTGTTACTGCAGCATCTTTAATTTTTGACATTTCTCTTGCGTAATAAATTTGTCTATCAGGTGCGGCAGTTTCTACCATGAATTTCGTTACAGAGGATTTTCTTTCGTCTGAAACAATCTGAGAACTTGCAACATATGCATGAATTTGAACGGCATCTTCTTTAGTTTTGTAATTATTAACACTTTCAGCAATAGTTTTATCGTAGTATTTGTTTGAATTTTCCCAATATATACTCTGTTGTTCATTATCCAAAAATTTTGCAGATGCAGAGGCAACTTTTAAGCATTCTTCCTTTTCAGCCTTTGTCCCGTAATTCGCAGCTATATTGCCTAATTCTGCAGTACTTTTACCATCATTGCGAATAAATGCATCAATCTGGAAATCGCGTGGTTGTTTCATTCCCATTTTTTTCATTTTATTGTATGCTTCTTGTGGACCATATACTTCTTTCAACTCTGTGAATATTGCTATAAATGCTTCGCTATTTGGAGGAAAAGAGTTAACATCCGGTACTAATCTTTTCAGAGCTTTATTTATTTCTTGTTCAGTTTTTCCAGCAAACATTTCATGTATATATGTAGGAACATCTTTGCCTGTGAGTGCGGCACGTGCTATTAGACTGGAATTGCTTGCTTTTTGTTTAAATAATGTTTTTGAATAATTTGGAATTTCCTTATCCATCATTATTACGCGCTCGTAGTATTTAAGCATCTCCTTTTGCTCAGGACTAGTAAGCGAACCATTCTTTTCTCTATTTTTTAACTCCTTATAAATCTCTCCTTCTGTAATTACTCCATCTTTATCGTTTAATTTTAATTCAGCTATTAGTTTATTTTTTTCTAGATAAACCATAAGTCCATTAAACACTTTAGGAAGTTTTTCTTTGATTTGCTCCAAAAGATCAGGGTTAGCTGTCATAACATTGTTTATAATTTTGTTTTGAGTTTCTGGGTTTTCTAAATCCGATTCAGTATATTTTTTTGAGACAATTTCTTTTATAGCTTCTGCAGCTGCTTTTTCTATAAGTGGCATGGTTTCAGAGTCTATTTTTAAGTTTTCTACGGGAATACCAAGAGTTTTTTCAAAAATCTCTCCAGCTTTTGATCTTATATATTTTATTTTTTCTTCTTTAGTTGTTAAGTTTGTGTACTCCGGTTTATTTGCGAGCAGCTTATCAGCAAAGCTTATTATAACATCTTGGTCCGTTCCTTTTGTTTCTACATTTTGTATAATAGAGCTAAATTCTCTATTGGATATAGCTTCTATTTCTTGTTTTAGTGCCCCTTTTCCTTGTGAAGTTATGCTATCAATAGTTTTATTTTGGGCAATGCAATTTGTAAATAATGCAGTAAGTTTTTGATGCATTATTGATCTTTCTGTAGTTGATAAATCCCCTGGAGCGAAGTCTTCTCTTAATTTTTTAATAAGCTTATCTCTGTACTGTCTTTTACGATCGTACTTATATGTTTTTCCCTGATAATCAGGGAGTTTTTGGTATTCTGGGTCATTTTCGCTCAGATACAAATCCATAATTTGAGATAACTTTTCATAATCTGTCCCTGAACCTTGAATTATTTCATTGCATTTTTTAAGTTTCTCAGCATTCTCCGGAGAAATGGCAGAACTTTGTTCATCTGCAGGCTTGGTATCCTGAGATGCTTCTTTTTTATTACTCTTAAGAATGTTTAGTATTTTTTGTTCTTCTTCTGTTTTGTCAGGTTTACGTAATAAATACGAATAAACATCATCAATGGTTTTGTTTTCAAATATGTCTTTATGTTTCGCAATGTAGTTTTCAAGATCTTTTTCTTCGGGTGATTTTTCTGTCTTAGGTTCTTCAGATGCCAGCGTGCTACTTTCTGAAGTTGTTCTTGTGTTTAATCCCGCTGATATGAGGGAGTCTGGTGCAATTTGTGCAAAAAGTTTATCCGAATATCCAGGATTTGTTTTATCTATATTCTTTAATTCTTCATAATATTTAAGTAGCTCTTTTTGTTCTTTAGTAAGTTGATGTTCTTGTTCTAATCTTTTTAATTCATTATATATATCGCCTTCTGTTACTTTATTATCTTTGTTTTTTTTCTTTAAATTTTCAATTATTTTGTTTTTTTCTATAACTTTTATATCGGGCTCTTTTTGAGAGACAGTTTGCGTGGTTACAGCTGTTTCAGTTGTCGGTTTTGTAGTCGCTGTAAATACGGAATTGGTTTTTGTTGTAGAAGCAGTTGTAGATGCCGATATGGTTGTTGATGGCATCGCAGTTTGCGCCACTGTTGTTGTTGGCGTTGTTGTTATTATCAAATTATCGCTTTTGGGAATATCAAAACTCATGTATTAGCACCCGTTAAGTTTAACTATTTATTCAAACAATCTGAAAAAACTTTTTTTTCAAGTTATTCCGGAATTTTTACATTTATTAATATTCTTCGTATCTAGGGGTTAAAAGTTTACTTGTATTTACTTTTCTAATTTTTATATTTGTGTCGTTGTCCCATTTTGAATGATCTGTTACCAAATATATCAAAGTTTGTGCTGAATTTCTGTCCATTGGGACTTCACTCCACATTTTGCCTATTTCATTACCATTTTTATCGAGTAGATATTCAAAAACTTTTGCTCCGCAAAACTCATCTTTATCACCTATATCGTGATAAATTATTTCCAGAACTTCAGGTGGTTGAGTGTGTACACTGTTAGGACGATTATTATCTCTTGGAATTAAATATACATTTGAAACGTTGTTCCCTCGATCGTTAAATTGCCCTGTTGTGTATATCATGTCGTAATCAAACATCCTTGATTGACCATGTAAAGTGTATTTAATATTATGGTTTTTTAATTGGGGCCATCCGAAAGGTGCGGAACTTTGCTGGGTTTCTTGTAATTCCGGAGACATTACATAAGTTGCTTCCGATATTTCTTGTTCCGGAGCATCTTCAACCATAACAACTTTTGGGGTATTTGAACTTTCTTCCATAGTTTTCGGAACGGCAGCATTTAGCAATGATGGAGACAGCGCCATAAGTACCATTACCGGTATAGCCTTTGGAGCTTCAGAAATTATTGGTGTTGAAACCATTTCTGTTTCTTCATTATTGTTGCTACTTTTAAAATTTACATTATTATTTTTAAAACTTACACTACTTACAGGTAATATTGCCATTATGCAGACCCCTTTTCTTTTACTAACCTTGTGTCAATTATATCAATATTCTCTTAGTTTGTAAATCTATTCAAACACATATCATATTAAAACAGTAGAGTATTTTTTTTTGCTAGTATTTTAACAGATTTTTTATTATAATTTTTGTATGAATAAACTCAGAATTTGGGGTGGATATTTAATTTTGATATTTATTGCAATAACGATGCTTTATCCGTTTTTTGCAATGATAAATTTATCATTTGTGCCAAATGGTGAGATTTTTAACCAAGGCGGTAGGTTATTTTATTCTCCTTTGAGTTTGGAAAATTATTCAAATGTATTTGAAAAAATCCCTTTGTGGAAATATTTTGTAAACAGCCTTTTTGTTGCTACGGTCACGACAATTGGGCAGGTTTTGTTTTGTGCTCCTGCAGGGTATGCTTTTGCAAGATTAAATTTTAAATACAGAGATGCAATTTTTTTGGTAATTTTAATTACAATGCTGGTTCCTCCTCAGGTGAATATAATTCCGCTGTTTTTTCTTATGCGCCAGTTCCACTGGATAAATACATATCAGGCGTTAATACTTCCGGGGCTTTTTGGAGGGTTTGGAATATTTATGATGCGTCAATATTTTCTTGGGTTGCCAAAGGATTTGGAAGAATCTGCAAGAATTGACGGATGTAATTATGTTCAAATGTTTTGCAAGATAATTTTCCCGTTGGCTGTTCCTGTAGTGACAACGCTGGCAATATTTACTTTTGTATCAAGTTGGAATAGTTTTATGTGGCCGTTAATCGTAACAAATACAGAAGGAATGCGTACTTTACCTGTCGGTTTAGCAATTTTTAAAGGCAGCTTTCGTGAAATTACTTTGTGGGGGGATTTGCTTGCCTGTTCTGTAATATGCACGTTGCCGGTTGTCGCAATATTTCTTTTGGGTAAAAAATATTTTATAAATGATATATTACAAGGCGGGGTAAAAGAATAGCTTATTTCATATCCTTTATTACTTTTGGGGTAATATCTTCTCCTCCTGAAATCACCATTCCGGTCGGCAAAACAAGATTGTAATCTGTTTTGTTTGCTTCTTGAGTTACCATTTTTTTAATGTCTTCGGTTATTTTTGCAATTTTAGTGTTGTATTCTTCGTCCATCGAATTTCTTTTTGTTTCTATTTCTTTTCTGTATTTTGCTTCAAGCTGTGCGATTTTAGTTGGATCTTTTTCATTTGCAAGTTCATTTTGTGCTTTTGAAACAAGTGTATTGATTTCTTTCATTTGTTTTTCCTGAGATATTTTTAACGTTTTAATTTCTTGTGAATTTTCAAGAATTTTGCTGATATCAACGACAGCAACCTTATATCTCGGAAACGAAATAGCACTATTATTTAAGCTGTATCCGGCAACAAAAAATAGTGCGCAAGCAACTAAAAACCAAATATTATTTTTCATAATAAACTCCTCTTTCTGATCTTTATCCAAATTTTATAAGTAAATTATTTTTTTCGTATTCTCTGAATGGGTAATTTTAAACAATAAGAATGCCCTGAAATTTTTCAGGGCTACACACTTATAATTTTTTAATTTAAACACGTAGGAAAAAGGATATAAATTATTATGCGAAAATACTTTTTAATGAATCTGCTTGTTGTTTAGTTTGTTCTTCTCTTTTTGAAGAATTATTTGATAATAATTCTCCGTAGTAGAATGGATTTGAGCCGTTTTTATCTTTTGCGGTTTTTGATGTGAAAATACTCATAAATTGAGATTTGTTTTCTTCAGAAACTTTTTGGGTTTCGGTTGGAACATTTACGTTAGGAAGATATTTGCCGTCAACTCTGTTTGTGATTGCGGCTTGAGAATTTAAAAATTGTATTGATTTTAATGTTTCATTATTTAACTGGAATTGAAGTGTATTGTTGATTGAAATTTGTTTTTGAACTGTTGTATCAAGTTTCCCCTGATATAAATCAAGTCCTAATTCTACAGGCTTTGCAGTAGAATTAACCTGAGCAGGGGAATAATTTTGAGCATATTGAGTGCTTTTTGCCTCTGCACGGTTAAGAATCTCCTTTGATACTTCCGCTAACATGGATTTATCAATACCGTTTTTGTATAGAGATGTATAGTTTACATTAAGACTCATTAGCTTATCCCTGGTTTCCTTACAAATATTTAATCGGAATAAATAGAAAAAACTTTAGCAAATTTGTCTGTTTTGTAAAGTTTTTGTAACAATAATTATATCCTTTTTATGTATTGCATTTTTTGTGTAACCGCAATATATTAGAAGTATGTTAAGCGGTATAAATAAAAATGATCATTTTTCTTATTTAACCGGTACATCAGTCAAGAAACCCCTTAAAACATACAGAAGACCTTATTCATATGAAAGGGATATTACACCTTCAGATAAGATAAAAGCTGGGATTGGAGCGTTGGCCGGTACCTTAATTCCGCTTGCACTCATGATGAAAAAAAGGAATATTAAAAATCCTTTAAAATTAAATTATGATTTGGGCGATATGGTTGTGTTATCAGCGTCATCCGTTGTTGGTGGTGTTGGTGTCGGCATGCTTGGTGAAACTAAAGAAGCGAAAAAGAATAAGTTTAAAGAAGGTGTGTTTCAATTTTTAAATGCTGCTGTTCCGACTTGGATTGTCGGAGGGGTTTTAAAACTCTGTGAAACAAGCAAAAAATACAATAATATTCCATCAAAGATATTGTCTGTCGCAGGTGGTTTGCTGGTTGGAATGTATGGATGTGCCGAGATTTCCAATCTCATATTTGATCCAAAAGATGAAGTTCTTGACAGAAAATTAGGTTTAAAGGATTGTATTGCAAATGCTGATGATGCTGTCGGTGCATTCGTTTTGGCAAAATTCCCGTTGGTGGATAAATTGCATTTAGATAAAGCATTGCCGTTTATTTATACATATTGTGGATTTAGAGCCGGCCAGAGTAACTAGTTTATTTTATATCAATGACGCTTACTCCGTCTCCTCCTTCGGATTCATCTCCTGGCCTGAATTTTGCTACATATGGTGAAGTCTTAAGAAAATCTCTTACGGCCTGTTTTAGTGCTCCTGTACCGTGTCCGTGAATGATATTTACAGGTGTAAGATTTGCAAGGCTGGCTTTATCCAAATAATTTTCAACTTCATCTAATGCTTCTTCAACTCGGTATCCCCGTAAATCCAAGGTTTGAGGGATTGAATATTTCTTTAGCTCAAATTTATTAAATGTCGTTCCAGGGATTTTAATTTTTGCCGGTTCTTTGTAATTTTCATCCAAAACTGCGAGTTCATCTTGTTTTACTTTCATTTTAATTGACCCCATATCTACGGTGAGTCGTTTGTTTTTGTCGGGTAAAGTAACAATTGTGACTTTTTGGTTTAGATTTTTAAGCATTACTATGTCACCAACAATAACTTTATCCCAATCGATTTCAAGATATTTTTGTTTGTCTGAAGCTTGATCTATGTCTTCTCTGAAATTTTGTTCAAGCTTTGCAAGTCGAGAGTATGCTCTGCGGGCAATTTTTTCTGATTTTTCTTTTCTTAGTTCGTCGAGTATGTCTTTAATTTCTGCTCTTGCTTCCATAATTTCCGCATCAAATTTATTTTTAATATTTTTAAGCGTTTTGGTTTTATCTTTTTTTACTCGATTAAGATTTTCTTCATATTCTTTTTTTATCGATAAAGATGTTTCTTTTAATTCTTGTGCCTGCTCAAGATTTTTAGAAAGTTTCTGGTGAGTTTCCTGCAATTTTTCTACAACTGCAACAGAGGGATCTTTTTGTGTGATTAATATATTTTTGACCTTATCGACTATATCAGTGTCAAGTCCAAGATTTGAAGCGATTGAAATTGCGTTGCTAAGTCCCGGGATTCCGATTAGTAATTTGTATGTTGGCTGCAGAGTTTCTGTATTAAATTCTACAGAGGCATTCTTAAAATATGTATCAGAGTACTCAAGTGCTTTGAGTTCTCCGTAGTGAGTTGTTATAACTCCGTTAGTTTTCATTTGAGCCAGTTTTTTTAGTATTCCCTGTGCTAAAACGGCTCCCTCTACAGGATCTGTCCCTGCACAAATTTCATCAAGTAATATAAATGTCTTGTCATTACTTTTTTTGAGGATCTCAATAATATTTGTCATGTGTGCAGAAAATGTTGAGAGGCTTTCTGTAATACTCTGAGTGTCACCAATATCTGCATAAACTTGTTCAAACGGATACAATTTTGCATATGTGCAAGGTAAAAACATTCCGGATTTTGCCATTAGTATAAATAAACCTATGGTTTTTAGTGTTACTGTTTTTCCTCCGGTATTTGATCCTGTGATAACAACTGTATGATAATCTTTCCCTATTTCAAAATTATTTGATACAACTTCCGTTCCTTGTGCTATTAAAATCGGATGTTTCATATTTTCAAAGTAGATATATTTTTCTTCTGTAATTTCAGGTTCTGTAGCCTGAATTTTTACGGCGTATCTTGCTTTTGAAAAATGAAAATCAATTTCGGACATTATTTTTTCGCATAAATATAATTCATCCATATGCAATTTAGCTAAATTAGTTAAACCTACAAGTATTTTTATGCATTCCTGATTTATTTTTGCTTTTATTTCACGGATTTTGTTATTTAATGGGACTATTTGTGAAGGCTCAATGTAAAAAGTTTTTGCAGATGACGAAACATCATGTATAATTCCCGGAATTTTAGTTTTGTTGGATGCGATTACCTGAAAAACAATTCTTCCGTCTCTTTCTGTGTAAATGTTGTCTTGAAGATATTTTGAAAAATTTGAATTATTTAATAATGAGTTGACGGTATCTCTTAAATTTTGTTCAGAATCTCTGAGAGATGAATATAACCCCTTTAGTTCCGGTGTTGCATTTTGTTTTATTCTTAAACTTTCGTCAAAAACTGAAAAAATCTGATCTTCGGTTGCTCTGTCTGAGAGTAATTCTTGTGCTATATCCTTTAGTATAAAACCATCTTCACTGTTTTCATTGATGAAATTTTTTGGCAATCTCGAAGACTTCATAGTTTTTGCGATATCTATGAGTTCTTCTTCCGATAAATATGAAACGGCGCTGTTGTCTCTTATTTTTTCGATATTTGCAATATATTCAACAGGTGTATCCTTTGCAAAATCAAGAATTTTTTTTGCTTCTCCGGTTAATTTGAGTTCTTTTTTTATACTTTCGATATTTGTTTTTGGATAAATATCCAAACAAAGTTTTTTGCTTTGTTCAAATTTAGCAAATTTTGATAATTCTGTTGCAATTTTATCAAATTCAAGCGCTGTTTTTGTTTTTTGTTCAATATTCATAGCAAAAATTTTATTACAAAGAATTTTGCCGTGCAAATTTGGTTATTTTTAGTTAAAGAATTTTCCAAAAAATTCGTTATATAGATTGACTATTGAGAAATATTCATTATACCCCTAATAGAAAGGCTTGTGTATCTTATGTCTATAAATGCTGTCGGATTTGGTTCCGGTTACTATTCAGGTTCAAATGTTCTGAGCGAGGAGACCCGCAGGAAATTACGGGCTCTCGGTATAGACCCGTCAACAGTTGCTTCTGAAGCCCAAGCACAAATATTAATTGCAAAGGCTCAAAACATTCAAGCTGTTCAAAAGACCGTAAAAACAAATGCGCAAAATTCCTGCACAAGCGAACAAGAACTTAGGTACAAAGCAAAAATGCTTGCTTTAAAAATCGGAGTATCGATTAAAAATGAAACTCCTCTTGAAGAAATTCTTAAACTCATATCTGCCAAACTTGAGCAATTATCTGAAGATACTGATAGTAAACCGCAAAAAATAAATTTTATAAATGCTTGTAAAGAAGAACTTGCTCAAATTTCTAATCAATATTCTGTTGTAAAACAGAATGTTAATGCTGTTTATGCATCTATGAATTTTAATGCAGATATAAATAAAATGATTTTGGGTTTGTAGTTTTTTTATAATTGACTACAATTTTATTCTTTGATAAACTTTAGCTGTTAATCAGCCGATATGGCTCAGTTGGTAGAGCAGCTCATTCGTAATGAGCAGGCCGTGGGTTCGAGTCCCACTATCGGCTTTTCTTTTTTTTCTATAATTATTATCTTGGGTTCTCTTTCCCTATAATATAAAATCTTATTATATTATATTTTGTATTTCTGAGTTTAATTCAAAATAATCACCGTCTTTGTGATAGACAACATCTGAGAATTTCACTTCTTTTGGTGTATTATTTAGAATAACTTCATACTGAGCATTTGACCCATTATGAAAACCGCCTTGTGTTCCTTGTTTAACTGTTGCATTTTGGATGATTGTTGTATTATCTCCTGCATTATGCGACTTCCATCCGTTTGCCATACCTTTATCAAATGATAATGATTTAAAACGATTATCAATAATTTTTGAAGTTTTTATTCTTTTGATTAATTCATTAACTAATTTCTCATCACCAAACTTTGCTAACTGCATTGCATCGGCAAGTGTGAGTGTTTCTTTTGAAGAAAGGAAATCATATAAATTTGTACTTGTTTCACTGCTATATCTT
>CACXDL010000040.1 GCA_902766395.1 uncultured bacterium | reverse complement strand
TAAAATAATTTCCTAATTCATCAAATTCATGACCTTTATTTGCCCACTTTGGCATTTTGCCTCCTTTTATACTATTTCCTTTATCATATCTTCTACTGTTGGGATGTTTTTATATCCTGCATTCTTCCACAATTCCATATTTTGTTTTTTGTTTAATGTGCTTAAAGTCCTGTTTATTGCAATATCTGCAGTAATATCTTCTATTTCAATGTCTTCACGATTAAATGTTTCTCTAAAGCAGTGTAACATTTGAGCTTTAGATAAAATATCGGCAGGTATTACATGCTGTAATCCGCTAAAAAATCCATTATTAGTAACAATTCCAAGACATATCTTTGCAAAAGTGTTTGTTGTTACACCATTCCACAAATGATTTTTAAAACCTTTTAATTTGGCGCCCTTTGGCTGATTTAAAAACCATTCCAAAAGTGACAAATAACTTTTTTGTTCTCTTCCGATAATTGAACATCTGAGATTCATAACATTTTCTGCATTAACCTCTCCTAAGCTCTTTGTTTTTCCGTAGACATCCAATGCATTATGTATATCCGTCTCAACATAAGAGCCCTTCACGCCATCATATACACAATCCGTTGCAATCTGTATTACTTTTGAACCTGTAATTCTTGCAGCTTCTGCCAATTTGTGAGGAAATAAACCATTTACTTCAATTGCTCTTTGAACTTCAAAAGAATTATTATCGTGGATATAAGGTTTGATTATTCCTATACAATTAATTATATATTCACAATTTTTTATTATATGAATTATGTTTTCAATAGTACAAAACTGTGCATCTAAATTTTTTCTTGTTGTTGTTATTATGTCAAAATTACTTTCAAGAAAAGTTTTTTCAACTTCACTTCCAAGCATACCTGTTTTTCCAAGAATTGCTATTTTTGTCATTACTTAGCTACTCCCACGTATTCTTTTGTACCTAATTCCTTTTGAACATAGTCAAGTTTTAGTAATGTGTCAATAACTCCTTGTTTTGTTAATCTCTCGGTGTTAAAAGATGTATACTCTTCAATTTTAGCAAGATTTTCATTGCCATTTGAAAAATATTTATCATAATTTAAATCTCTGTTATCCGCAGGAATTCTGTAGAAATGTCCCATATCTATAGCTTTAGCCATTTCTTCCCTGTTTACAAGAGTTTCATGAGCTTTCTCTCCGTGGCGAGTTCCAATTATTTTTATTTCTGTTTTTGGATTAAATAATTCTCTAACAGCATCTGCTAAATCATAAATTGTTGAGGCTGGTGCTTTTTGGACAAAAGTATCGCCGGTGTGTGCATTTTTAAACGCAAATAAGACAAGTTGTACGGATTCTTCCAGAGACATTAAAAATCTTGTCATATTTGGATCTGTAACAGTTATCGGTTTATTCTCTTTGCATTGTTTGATAAATAACGGTATTACCGAACCGCGTGAAGCCATAACATTTCCATATCTTGTAGCAGAAAGAATAGTATCAGACTCTTTTGTATTTCTTGATTTTGCAACCATTAGTTTTTCCATTATTGCTTTTGTCATACCCATTGCATTAATTGGATTTACCGCTTTATCGGTAGATAAAACAACAATGTTTTTTACTTTATTATTTACTGCAGCATCAATGACATTTCCAGCGCCAAGTACGTTTGTTGCTACCGCTTCCATTGGATAAAATTCACAAGATGGAACCTGTTTGAGAGCTGCAGCATGAAACACATAATCAACTCCAGACATTGCATCGTTAATACTTTTATAATTTCTTACATCGCCAATATAATATTTTATTCTATCATCCTTAAATACAGTTCTCATCCTGTCTTGTTTTTCTTCATCACGAGAAAAAATTCTTACCTGTTCTATATCAGTATTATCTATAAAATACTTCAGCATCTTTTGTCCAAAAGAGCCTGTTCCACCGGTTATTAATAAAGTCTTATTTTTAAACATTATATTTCCTCCAAAATCTTTCATTTACATAATCTGTATAGCTTAAAATGGTTCTTACAACTTTTGCAGACACATTATCTACTTCATAATCTTTTATTGTTTTTATTAAATTTTTATTTTCCTTAAACTGAGACATAACTACTTCTACAGCCTTTAAAACTCTGTCTTTTTTATATCCGCACATTATGAGAGTTCCTTCATCATTCCCTTCTGGTCTCTCATGGGCATTCCTTATTGTTACAGCAGGGAAACAAAGAATAGAACTCTCTTCTGTAATTGTTCCGGAATCAGATAATGTACAGGCAGAATTTTTTTGCAGATTTATATAGTCAAAAAAGCCCAATGGTTTTAAAAACTGAATTTTAGAGTCTATTTCTGTATTTTTCAGGCTCTCAAGTCTTTTTCTTGTGCGTGGATGAGTTGAAAAAATTATCGGATAATTATATTTCTCAACCAATGCATTTAAACTTTCAAGAAGTTGGTGCAGATTCTGCTCACTATCCACAACTTCTTCTCTGTGTGAACTGACAACAAAATATTCCCCACGTTTCAGATCTAATTTTTCTAATACTGTAGAATCGTTTATTTTATCGGCATAAGCATTAAACAGTTCTTTCATAGATGACCCAGTTTTAATAATGGTTTCGGGTTTTAGTCCTTCTCTTTCAAGATATTTTCTTGAATGTTCACATAAAACAAGGTTAATGTCTGATATCCCATCTAAGATTTTTCTGTTAATTTCCTCAGGAACATTCAAATCAAAACTTCTGTTTCCGGCTTCCATATGGAAAATAGGAATTTTCCTTCTTTTGGCACTAATTGCACCTAAACATGAATTTGTGTCACCATAAATAAGCAGTGCATCTGGTTTTTCTTTTTCTAATATTTCATCAAATTTTATAATTACGTTACCTATTGTCTGTGCTGGGGTTTGTCCTGCGGCATTAAGAAAATAATCAGGTTTTCTTAAGTCTAAATCTTTAAAAAATATTTCATTTAATTCATAGTCATAATTCTGTCCGGAGTGAACTATAACATGGTCGACGTATTTGTCGAGCTCCTTCAATGTTTGTGCAAGTTTTATTATTTCAGGTCTTGTACCAATTAACGTAATTACTTTCATTCTAACCTCTTTTATTAACTAATCTAATAAAATCTTCATAATTTCTTATATAGTCCGATTCGTCATAATTTTCAGATGCTAATGCCAGAACAATCGCATTATTTCTAAAATTTGATAATTCACACCAAACATGTTTATCAAAATATACTGCTTGATCAGAGGAATTTAAAACGATGTTCTTTTTATTCACCCCGTCAAACAGAGAAACGTTTACACTTCCTTGAATGACAGACAAAACACGCTGTGAGCGTTTATGTGCGTGATGTGCTCTTTCTTTATTTTCTGAAACGTCTGAAATATAATAAACTCTTTTTATTTGGAAAGGTATTTCTGCATCATCAACTGTTGTTAAATAACCTCTTTCGTCTCCATACCGCCTTATTTGGAGATCAAAGAATTTGTTTTTGTTTTTTAGTTCAGTTTTTATAGCTTTTAGACAATATATAAAGCTTAGTTTTTTCATAGCTTTTATAGCTTTGTAATTATGCCTATACACAAATTCTTTTTTTAGAAAAGAATAAATTTTCTTTTGTTTTACGTGTTTTTTTATTTCACTAAAATTTAATTTGCCATCCAAAAATTCATACAACATTAATTCATCTTTATAAAAAGTTTTCACTTCATCAAAAATTTTTGAATAAATTTTTATGTATTTTTGTAATAGGCAAAGCTTATTCTTTCTAAGTTCATCTTGTTTTATATGGGTTAGAGCACCTTCCCTTAATCTGTATAAATAACAAATATCAGGAATATTCCCTATTTTTGTCTTTAGTAGCATTCTAAGCCAATATTCATGATCATCGTTAAGATAATATTCAGTTTCATTATATTCGCCCACTTCTTTTGCTACGTTGGCACGATATAAAAAACAAGCGCCAGGTACGCAAATTTCAAGTATAGATATAGGATTTGTTTCTCTTGTACACCATATTTCATCTTTAACAGTGTTATTTTCTTCTACATTTGTACAAGTGTAGACCATTCCGTAATCTTCATGTTGATTCAAAAACTCAACCATTTTTTCAATTGCATTTGGATAATAGTAATTATCATCAGATGTCCAAGTGTAATATTCCCCTTTTGCCTCTTTAAATCCAATATTTAGCGAAGCCGGAACTTTTTTGTTGACATCATTATTTATTGTTCTTATCCTTGAGTCTTTTTTTATGTATTCCTTAATAATTTCTGGAGTAGAATCAGTAGAACAGTCATTAACAACTATGAGTTCCCAGTTTTGGTAAGTCTGATTTATAATTGCATCTAATGCTTCTTTTATAAATTTTTCTCCATTGTATGTTGGTAGAACAATTGAAACTAATGGTCTATGCTGCATTATTCCTCCTCAATATCGTTTTTCCGAATAGAGAAATATAAAGCTCATTTGAATTTATTCTCACTCTTATGATTTCTTGTCTCATCCGTTTGAATAAATTTGCAAATCGCAAATTTTTAGGATTCTTTATGGCTGATAAATATTGTTTTAGCTCTTTTTTTGAAATATTTTTGTTATGCAAAATAATATCTTTGTCCATTTTGTCTAATAGGTTATTTATTCTCTCAAAGCAATCCTTTTTGTTAGAGATTTTACGCATTCCCAAAACAATATTTATATATGCTAGTTCTCTTTTATATATATGAGCTAAAATGTTTTCATCTTTTATGTTATTTTCTTTTAGCCAATTATGAATTTCATTACATCTTTCAAAAGGAATTTTATAATCTTTCAATTCATCAGACGCATTTGCATTTAACCTTCGCCAATAATAATATGCATTTGATGTGTAATTAATTCTTTCCGCTAAACACATTGTCTGAACCTGAAATGGATTATCCGTCCAACCTGCACCCGGTGCTTCTATAAAGTGAATATTGTTTTTATTTAAAAATTCCCTTTTGTAAATACAGCTCCAAATGCTTGGATGATAATATAAGAAGTACGGATATTCTTTTATTGTAAAACTTCTATCTTCAGGTATATAATCTTTCCATTTTGCTTTTTTAATCCGAGTTTCTTGTGGAGCTTGAAGATTGTCGTAAAAGCAAGATTTTACAATATCTGAATCATATTGTTTTGCGATGTTGTATAAATCTTCATACATTTTTGAATCTATATAATCATCAGGTTCAACAATTCCGATATATTCGCCCGTTACACGTTCCAAACCGATATTCATAGATTGCCCATAACCACCATTTTCTTTATGAATGGCAATTATTCTTGAGTCTTTAGCAGCATATTCGTCAATAATTTGAGGACAATTATCTTTTCCACCGTCATCAATTAAAATTATTTCAATGTCTTTTAGTGTCTGGCTAATTACACTATCCAAGCATTGCCTCAAATATTTTTCCACGTTATAGCATGGAATTATTACGCTTACTTTCGTCACTTAACTATTCCTTATTAGGCAAGATTACAAATTATTCATATTGTGATTTAAAAATTTTTACTGCCTAGAACCATACTAACACAAACATTTTCAAAATTTATGTTTGTTAAAATTTATTACTTATTAATCATGATTTCTCAATTTATATTAGAGAAAGCCTATACTTTTTAGCTTTCAGATTAATATTACATTTTGAATAAAATGTGATGTTATGCCAAAGGTCTAATAAGGGGTTAATTATAGTATAAAGTTAGAATAACTTTCGTTTATTTGATCTTGTTCAATTCAGATATATCTTAATGTTACTTGTGGATTTGAGTGATTGAATATTTTTTGCAACAATGCAACATCTTTGTATCTTTTATAATGGTGATAACCGAATGTTTTTCTTAACGTATGTGTTCCAACTTTTTCTTCAAGCCCTAATTTTGTACATGCATCTTTGATGATATGATACGCGGCAAATCTCTCCAATCGATTATTAAATACATTTTTGAATAAAGGCTCCTCAATGTTTCGGCCTTTTACATAATCTTCAAGTAAAGGTTTTAGTTTTTTATTAATAGGAAATTTTTTAAACTTTTTCGTCTTTTTCTCAATTATTTGGATATAATTTTTGCCTTTAATATCTCCAACATTTAAAGCTAAAATATCAGAGATTCTTAACCCACAATTTGTTCTTATTGTAAAAAACAGTAAATCTCTTTTGTTATGCTTTCAAGGAACTTTTCAACTTTTCTTAAATCCTTTAAATTCCGTATAGGTTCAACTGTAATCATATTTTTCTCCTTTCTTATCTTAGTATAAATCTTAATAATATTTCCGTTTTTATGATTTATTGTTACATAAATTTAAATATTATTATTTATATAATTTATATTAATATTAATATACGTTATAATAAGACATTACATCTTGAGTAAAAAATAATAAACTTTATTTTTATATTTGTGTTGTTTTGTATCCTGAAATCTTTGTACAGGAATTGACAAGATTCTGTACAGAAATTGACAAAATTCCAAAGTGGACTCTGAAAAATAAAACTAACCGTTAAATTCAAATAACAAGCCGAAACAAAGTAATATAAATAATATAACATCAAAGTTTTATTGTGATGCATTTTTATCAACTTTTGACAAATTTTTCGAAGAAAAATTTTGTATGTATTCACCTATGTCCGTTTCTGACACAATAAAAATTTATTATATTATTGTGGTACTATTAACTAATTGGTATGGTTTTTCGGACACTTTTGAAATCGGTTTTTGAGATGTTTAATCGCCGTGTTTGGCTTTGTGTTTGAGTTTTACCTGCTTCCCCAAGTCTGAGAGTCGGGGTTTTGAAAAGTCCGAAATGTCCGGTTATTAGGACGAAAATGTCCGGTATCTTTCCAAGAAATTTTATAAAATCGCCGAGTTTCCCAATTATATTTGGACTACAGCCAAGTGCAAAAAGCGGACATTTTGTGTAATTTGCTAATTAGAATTTATACCCAACTTGGAAGAACCCCGCAAATTGTGCCTTTTAGAATTATAAT
>CACXDL010000039.1 GCA_902766395.1 uncultured bacterium | reverse complement strand
GTTGGTACCAGTATTGAGAAACTTCCTGTGGTGTTTTATTTTCTTTTTCGGCTTTTTTAAGAATTTTGTCGTCAACATCCGTGACATTTCTGCAGTATGTTACATCATAACCTTTAAACTTTAAGTATCTGTACAAGACATCCCAGGTTATGTAGCATCTTGCATGTCCCAAGTGTGCATAATCGTATACTGTTGGCCCGCAAACATACATTTTTACTTTGTTATCTTCTATCGGCTTAAATTCTTCTAATTTTCCTGAATATGTGTTAAATATTTGCATAAAATCCTCATTTCTGTAAAAATATTTTACTACAAACAAATGTAAAGATATGTGAATATGTGTTATTTTAAATGGCAATTATGTATATAAAAAATACTTAATTAGTATATACGAAGTGGATGCACAAAATAAGGAGTATTGATTATGGGTGAGAAAATACCTGAAGTAAAATTTACAGTAATTAAAAATGACGGTACCCGAGAAGTAAAAAAAATAAAAGTTCAAAGCGGTTTTGAATTTAATTTTGTCGATGAGCTTGGGTATTACTACGGTTCCAGCAAAGTAAATGATAACGGTAAATTTGTTGTTACAGATGGAGCCAAAAGAGGTACGGTACATGACAATCATGAAATTACTGAAAAACAATTTTTGGAATATCAAAAAATGGCAGGTTTAGTCAATGATGGTGGACTTACAAATGCTGATAAAGATAAGGCAGATTTAAACAGAGTAAGAAGCATAGTAACACAGCAGGATCAAAATGCTAAGACTCCGGATAACGGTTTTAAATGGTATAATCCATTTACCTGGTTTTAATTTTTAAGCATATCAAAAATTTCAAATACCGGTTGTTCAAGTTGTGCGACCGGTATTTTTTCGTCTAGTTCAAGTGTGATAGTCGGAATATTTCTTTCTACACCGCAATATGTTCCAAAACTTCCGGGGGTTGGGTAACCTATACTTGCTTCAACAGGATAGCCTATTATATTTGAAATTTTCTTAGCAATATCTTTTGCCGGCCCGTCATAATTTACGATTTTGTATGGGGCGTGCAATGTCAGTATTATTTTAGGTTTATATTTTTCAATGATATCAGTAACAAATTGTGTTTCAAGCTCGCTTGCTGCTGATTTCCCTCCGTAATAATCTTGAGGGTTATCTCCTGCACTGCTTGTATCCCCCCCCCAGTTTTTTGTTGGAAAATTTCTGTTTAAATCAACACCGTTTGCATTTGTTCTTGTTTTATTTTGTAAACCGTCAGGATTTAAGCAAGGTATGAACAATAAATTATTTTTTGTTTGTAAATAATGTTTGCTCGATAAATATTTATCAATAAGGTGTTGGCCTTGAGGTTCATCACCATGGAATACTCCTATTATGAGAATATTTTCCCCATTTTGCTTTTGACCAAACAAGTTTATTCTGTTACCGAGTTTTGTTGTCGTAGATTGCAGTATATTCATTTATTCCTCAAATATAGCCTTGATAAAATCTTCAGGGACAAACGGTTTCAGGTCTTCCATTTTTTCTCCGACTCCGACAAGTTTTACAGGTAACTTCATTTCCTTTGCGATTGCTAATATTATTGCTCCTTTTGCGCTGCCATCAAGCTTGGTTAAAGCTGCACAAGTTAAATTTACACATTCACCAAAAACTTTTGCTTGTTGCAAACCATTTTGTCCGGTGTTTGCATCTATAACAAGGATGCTTTCTCTTAATGATTCCGGAGCCTGTTTATCAATTACTGTCTTTATTTTTTTTAATTCTTCCATTAAATTAAATTTATTTTGCAGGCGTCCTGCTGTATCAACTAAAATTACATCATAGCTCTCATTTTTTGCTTTTTGAATTGCTTCATAAACTACAGATGCCGGATCCGCTTTATCTCGTCTTACAATATCTGCTCCGGCTCTTGTTGACCAAATATTTAGCTGCTCTTCTGCTGCTGCTCTGAATGTGTCCCCTGCTGCGACAAGGACTTTCTTCCCAGACTGTTTAAATTTGTATGCTAACTTTGCAATGAGGGTTGTTTTTCCTGCTCCGTTTACACCTGTTATAAAATATATATTTAAAGCATTTTCTACATAATTTAGTTCTGTTGTTCCGGCTTCATTCAGTGTTTTAATAAAATTTTCTTTAAGATAGCTTTTTAATTCAGCCGGTTTAGAATTCTTTTTAGATCTTAAATCGTCAACAAGCTCACTTGCATAATTAACTCCTAAATCGGCACTAATGAGAGTTTCTTCTATATCATCCAGTGTAAATTCAGAGTATTGTTCCTCAGAAGTGTCAATATTGGTCAATACGTTTCCCACAAGTGTTTTTGCGGTATTAGAAACCGTATGTTTTAAATCTTCGAATTTATCTTTAAAAAATCCAAACATATTTGGATGTTAATATAAACTTTGTTCTTTATCAAGTTTCATGTGGATGTCATTAAACGATAGATTTTTGGAGTCTGGATGCTCTGTTTTCATTCAGAATATTTTTGAGTTTCATAAGTCCCTGAGCATGAAGTTGGCATACGCGTGATTCAGACATGTTCAGTGTTTGTCCTATTTCTTTCATTGTCATGTTCTCTTGATAGTACAAAACCATCAATACTCTTTCTCTTTCCGGTAATCTCATAAGTGCCCTCTGCAAGTCTGTTTTTACATTGTGTTCTTCGGCTATTTCATGTGGGTTTAGTTTATTCGAATCTTCTATAGTGTCAATTATTTCCATACTGTCTTCCGAGTTGCCTCGTTTTTCGTAAATAGAAGTAATTGTTACATCTTCAGACATTATTTGTGAAACTTTTGCGGGTTCCATATCAAGATATTGGGCAATTTCATTTGTTGTTGGGGCTCTGCCTAGTTCTTGTTTAAGTGTCTCGGTCGCCTGTTTAATATCTTTAATTTTTTTGCGAATACTTCTTGGCAGAAAATCCTGAGATCTTATTTTATCAAGTATTGCTCCTCTAATTCTTATAAGTGCATATGTTTCGAATCTTGAATTTTTTTGAGGAGAGAATCTCTCTACAGCGTTAATTAATCCTTCTACCCCGTATCCTGCAATGTCTTCAACTGAAATTGATGAAGGTAAAGAAACCTTTACGCGTCCGACAACATATCTGACAAGGTAGATATACTGTACGATTATTTGATCTCTTGTTTGTTTGTCGGATTTGTTTGTAAGATATTTTTCCCATAGCGCAGCTAACTCATCTTCCCCAAGACGCTTAATGCTGCTATATGAAGAAAAATTAAATTCCTGTTCCATTAACCTACCCAATTATTTCCTTCTTACATTTTTATTCTATAAGAATGCAAATTTTTAACATCATTTAAAAAGATGAAAAGATTTATATAAAAATAAAGTCTTTCTAATACATGTAGTTGAATTGTAAAATTATCATGATTTCCTGTATAATGTAAGCATGGGATTAGATGGGATAAATAAGATATTATGTATAAATTTCGGAGGAATTGGTGACGAAATATTTTTCCTTCCTACTTTGATATCTTTAAAAAAAGAGTATCCTGATGCAAAAATAGACCTTGTTCTCGAACCTCGCAGCGCGGGTATAAAGACTCTTACAGATATTATTTCCGAGATTATTCCTGTTGAGGTAAAAGGCAAGCATAAATACCTTGAGTTAATAAAACTTGTATTTAAAGTGTATTCAAGAAACTATGATATGGTGGTGTCTTCAGGTGGAAATAAACTTATAAGTATTTTGTTGTTTATCATGGGAATAAGGGTTCGCTGTGGTTATGATACAGGAATATTAAGCCGAAAATTACTAACTTATGCTAAAACCTTGAATAAAAAACAGTATGCTTGTGCAATGTACCATGATTTAGTTAGGGATGTTACTGCTTATAATACTTCGTTGCCAGAGATTAAAATTAACAGGCGTGATGTTATTGCTAACTCTGTTTTAATTCATCCCGGGGTCAGTAAGATGAGTATCGCAAAGGGGTGTATAAAAACTATACCTGCAAAAACTTGGGCAAAAGTTATAGATTTACTGGTCGCTGAGGGCAAAAAGGTTATACTCACAGGAGGACCTGATGACAAGGAATGTATAGATGAAATTTTGCAAACTGTAAGAACACAAAATTTTGAAAATTTATATGGAACAACCGGAAGTCTTAAAGAATTGGCTGAGTTAATCTCTTCTGCCGAAAAATTTTTATGCTCGGATTCTGCTCCTTTGCATATTGCAGTGGCCTTGGGAATAAAAACATATGCAATTTTTGGGCCTACTGATGATTCTGTTTTGATTCCAAGAAATGATAATGTTATTCCGATTAAGGCAAATGATAATTGTGGTTTGAAACCATGTTTGTGGACCCGCAGACAAACTTCTTGCGAAAAACTTGACTGTCTTAAAATAAATCCTTCTCAAATTGTTGGTATTATTACTACAAAATAATTGACTTTAATAAATTATTCTTAATACTTGATTTTTAATTTTTAGCATTACATAATAATTTTGTTGGAAGGCTTATTCTTCCAGGTAAGCGAATATATCGCGGGATGGAGCAGTCTGGTAGCTCGTCGGGCTCATAACCCGAAGGTCGTTGGTTCAAATCCAGCTCCCGCAACCATTTATTAAAAAGGCCACGTAAGTGGTCTTTTATGTTATATAATATTGGTGGCATATTATCAGAAGGAAGCTTATGTTATTTAGTTCAATGACTTTTTTATATGTTTTTTTGCCGGTAGTTTTGTTGCTTATTTTGTTATTGGATAAAAAGTTTCACAATATTATATTGCTTATTGCAAGTTTTATTTTTTATGCTTGGGGAGAACCAAAATATGCTTTAATAATGATGCTTACAATATTAATAAACTATATTGGAGCAATATTTATTGCAAAATTTCAGAAATTTTCCAAATGTTTTTTGTGGATTACAGTTTTGTTAAACTTATGCATATTGGGCTATTTTAAGTATTTTAATTTCGTTGTTGAAAATATAAACAGTATATGTCATGCAAATTTTAACTTTATAAATGTTGTTATGCCTATCGGTATTTCGTTTTATACATTTCAGGCTTTATCTTATGTTATAGATGTTTATAGAAAAGAATGTAGGGCTCAGTATAATTTGTTAAAGGTAGCATTATATATTTGTTTATTTCCACAATTGGTTGCCGGTCCGATAATAAAATATCATGATATCTCAGAACAAATTGATTCAAGAGAAATCGATATTGAAAAAGTTCGTTATGGTGTAAAAAGATTTATTTTTGGTCTTGCTAAAAAAGTTCTGATTGCAAATACTATGGCTTCTTTAGTTGATAAAATATTTGCACAAAATCCGGATTCATTTATCCCTATAGTAGGTTGGCTTGGAGCCTTGGGGTATTCAATGCAGATATATTTTGATTTCTCTGGATATTCGGATATGGCAATTGGCTTAGGATTAATTTTAGGTTTCAGATTTATGGAAAACTTTAACTATCCATATATTTCAAAATCTGTATCCGAATTTTGGAGAAGATGGCATATCTCTCTTTCGACGTGGTTTAAGCAGTATGTTTATATTCCAATGGGTGGCAATAAAGAAGGTATAATTAAAACTGTTCGAAATCTCGGATTTGTATTTTTGTTGACAGGTATCTGGCATGGTGCAAGCTGGACATTTGTTGTTTGGGGGTTATGGCACGGATTTTTTATAATATTAGAAAAACTTTTGAAATTTAAAGAATTAGAGAATAAGCATGAACATAGCAGATATAGTTTCCTTTTTAACTTGTATTGTTTGCTTGTTGTAATGTTTGGTTGGATAATATTTAGAAGTGATAATTTAGAATATGCATTTTCTTATATTTTGAATTTATTTGGTCTTGTGAGTGATTCGGAAGAAATGGTATTTTCTATGCATTACTTTATAAGTTCCGTTGAATTTATTACTTTGATAATAGCAATAGTATGTTCAATTCCATTTTTCAAAAACATCACAAATCAAAAAACAATATGGGGACATATAGCTGTTAATGTATGGCTATTAATTTTACTTATTCTTTCAAGTGCATCTATAGCTTCAGGGACTTATAACCCGTTTATATATTTCAGATTTTAATATTATATTATCCAAATATCCGATGAAATATCTTATAACTCCTTAAATAATTGTTTAAAAGGAGGTGCGATATGCATATTTTAAGAGTTATAACCTATATATTAGTTATTATAGGCGCGATTAATTGGGGGCTAATAGGCTTTTTTAATTTTGATTTAGTTGCTTCTATTTTTGGAGAAATGACCTTAATGACCAGAATAATATATGATTTGGTAGGTATAAGCGCGTTAATATTATTGTTTATAAATAGAGATATCTATTATAATGTATAGGATAATAATATTATTAAAATTTACGAACCGATTTATAATAATCGGTTCTTTTTTATTCTTTTGTGCTAGAATGTGGCTATGGATTTTAAAAAGTTATCAAAGAAAAAACGTCTTTATGTTTCTATAGCTCTAACGTTGTTTGGGATTTTGTTGTGGGCATTTATTTCTGCAAAAGTAATTACTCATGATTTTACAAGGCAACAAATTGCCGGAAAACAGGATGAGCAGCAGGCAATTGTTCAGGGAGTTATTCTTACGGAAACAAAAGATGAAAAAAAATATTGGGAAATATATGGTGAAACCGGTAAATGGGATTCAAATAACGGTATTGCCCAATTGAACAATGTCTTGGCGAATTTTTATAAAGATAACAAAGTGTCAATGAGTTTGGAGTCATCTAAAGGGACTTATGACTCTAAAACGCATGTTATTACTTTGTATAAAGATACACATGTTGTGCTTGATGGCGGTATAACGTTGAATGCAGATAAACTTGTATGGATTAATTCTTCATCTCCTATTGTTGCTGAAGGACATGTGGTAATAAAAAAAGATGCTCAGTTGATGTCCACTGCTGATAAAATTATAATTAGTCCGGGATATGAAAAGTTTAAAATAATTGGAAACACAGTTTCAAAAGTTTATGAGGAAAAAAAGTAATATGAAAAAGTTTTTTACATTAATTTTTACATTATTGTTGGTGACGGGTGTAGTTGTAAAAGCATCTGATTTGGTCATTGAATCAAAGAATCAAAATTATGTTGAGTCCGATCAAAAAATTAAATTTGAGGGTGATGTTAAAGTAACTATTGATGAAATGAAAGTCGTCGGAGATAGTGCAGATGTAAATGTTGTAAATGGTGAAAAACTTGATACTGCAACCTTTTATAACAAACCTTATGCATTCGAAATAAAAAAGAATAAAAAAAGAGAAGTAAAAGCGAATATTTTAAAGGTGTCGCTTATTAATAAAACCGTAAGAGCAGAGGGTGATACCCAATCAATTGTATTTGAAGGAAAAACTCCTATTGTTGTTATAAATGCTAACTCTCAGGAATACAACACAAAAACTGGTGTTATGACTGCTCATGGTACAGTTACAATGTTGTATAAGGAAATTGAAACATTCTCAAATGATGCTGAAATAACCACTGACAAAAACGGAGATTTAAAAAGACTTGTGTTAACAGGTAATGCTCGTGTAAAACAAGAAAATAATGAATCTTTTGCTGATAAATTTGTCTATGAAGCTGCATCTGGAAATCTGACAGCATACGGAAATACCACATCAAATGCAGTTATGGATGACGGAGCAAAACTTGTTTTAAAATCAAATTATCAGGAATATAACCAAAATCGTTCGGTATTTAATGCCAGCGGAAATGTAAGAATCTGGTATCAGGATTATTACGCAGCAGGGCCAAAAGTATCTATTTATCCTGGAACAAGTGCCGCAAGAAAAAATAAACCAAATGAAGTCTATTTTATTGGAAGGTCAAGTATTACTCAAGGGGTAAGAACGATTTATGCAGATAAAATAAAGATGACAATGAAACCGAAAAGTTTTGATGCCCAGGGAAATACAAGGACAGTAATTAAAAATATAGGCTCTGGTGATGACAATATGAGTCTGGGTTTATAAGGTGAAAAAATGGAAACTGTAGAAAAAGCGCTGGAATGTTTTAAAAATAAAGATTATAAAGGTGCTATTGATTTATTTACAGCAGCCTTGGAACAAGATACGGGGAATGCAGAACTGTACAATAATTTAGGGTTGTGCTATGCAAATGATGGGAATGACGAAAGAGCAGAAAAAAATTATCTGCGAAGTATCGAGTTAAATTCTCAAATCCCTCAGGCGTATATAAATCTTGTAGATATTTATTATAAACAAGGACGTTATGCTGAAGGGATAAATATACTTTCATATGCTATTGATAGTTTACCTGATGATTTGGTTTTCAGACATTATCTGGCAAGATTTTATATGGAAGATGCAAAGTTGGATCTGGCAATAGATGAATTAGAATATATACTGGATAAACAACCAAACAACTATGATGCTTATTATGATTTAGGCAGAGTATATTTTGAACTTGGCAATTATGATTCTGCTATAGAAAATTTTGAAAATATCCTTGAATATAAGGATGAAAACGAATGGATATATTATTATCTTGGAGAGGCATATCAGGCAAATGATGAAATCGACAAAGCTTTGTCAAATTTCCTAAAAGCAATTGCAAGGAATAACAGAATGGCTGTAGCCTACAAAAAGGCAGCAATTCTGTATATGGCAAGAGAAGATTATGAGGATGCCATAGAATATTTTGAAGATTATATGAATATGGATATTCCTCAGGAAGAAAAAGAGAATATTTCAAAGATTATTGAAAGGCTAAGCAGCAGGAAAGATACAGTATAATGAAACAAAAATACTGGATAGCGTTTTCATCTATAGAACAGGTTGACAGTCGTTTTGTAAAAAGACTGTACGATTATTTTGGGGATATTGAAAAAGCATTTAATTGCAATTTAAAAGAGTTGGAATGTATTGATGGTTTGTCAGTCAAAAAGGCTGAAAATTTTATTAAATTGCGGGATAAGGTTGATGTAGACAAAGTTTTTGCAAACATCGAGTCAAAAGGGATAAATTTTTTGACTCTTGAAGATGAGCAATATCCTGTAATGCTTAAAAATATAGAAAATCCTCCGGTTGTTTTATATTATAAGGGTAAATTATCAGAATGTAATTTGGATAAAACTTTGGCAGTAGTTGGGTCAAGGAAGGCAAGCAGTTCTTCCAGAGATAATTTAAAGAAAATAATATCCGGATTAAGAAACACCGATATATGTATAGTTTCAGGACTGGCTTCAGGAATAGATACTGTCGCTCATACCTCAGCAATTGAGAATAATTTAAAAACGATTGGTGTTATTGCGAGTGGTTTTGACTATATATACCCAACTCAGAATAAGTCTTTATATGAAAATATAGAAAATGGCTATGGTGCGGTTGTAACAGAATATTATCCGACTTTTGAACCAATAAAATTTCGTTTTCCTCAAAGAAACAGAATTGTTTCAGGTCTAAGTTACGGAACATTAGTTGCTGAAGCAGGTATAAAAAGTGGAGCATTGATTACGGCAAATCTGACTCTTGAGCAAGGCAGAGAGTTAATGTGTATCCCCGGTGAAATTTCTAATCCGAATACCCAGGGGATTTATAAGCTGTTAAAAAATGGTGCAACATTAGTTACCGAAAGCGAAGATATTTTAAATGCTCTTAATTGGGAAATACAGAAACCAAATAATCAGGTACAACTTTCATTACCAACTCTGACTAATGAAGAAGAAGTTATATTTAATGCTCTTGAAATAGAGGAAAAAGGTGTGGATGAACTTTTGTCTTTGTCCGGGATGAATTTGGAAAATCTTCTGATGAACTTGACAACTATGGAGCTTAAAGGGATAATAAAACAAGTTAATGGGGATAGGTATAAGAAAGTATAATCCTGTAACAGCTTTATAAATATATTGATATCAGGTAAAAGGGAAAAGCATGGCTCAGGCAGCAAAAAAAGAAAAAGCATTAGTAATAGTCGAATCTCCGGCAAAATCAAAAACTATAAAAAAAATATTAGGTGACAGCTTTCAAATAGAGGCAAGTTATGGGCATGTCCGCAATTTACCAACAAAAGACCCTGCAACAGAAAATTTGGGATTTGATGTTAATAATGGTTTTGAACCAAAATTTGAAATTATTCCCGGGAAACAACAAGTTGTTCGTAAATTAAATGATTTAGCTAAAAAAGCTGATAAAATATACCTGGCTTCCGACCCCGATCGTGAAGGAGAAGCTATAGCTTGGCATGTACGTCAGATATTAAAAGTTCCGGATGATAAAATATATCGTATCGTGTTTAATGAAATTACTCCAAAGGCGGTCAAATATTCTGTTGAAAATCCTCGCGGAATAGATATGGATATGGTAAAGGCCCAGCAGACAAGACAGATTTTAGATAAATTAGTAGGTTATAAGTTAAGTCCGGTTTTGTGGAAAGAGATGGGTAACAGAAAGCTATCTGCAGGACGTGTTCAATCTGTTGCTTTGAGAATGATTTGTGAAAGAGAAGAAGAAATTGAAGCGTTTATACCTCAGGAATACTGGTCTATTCATACTCTACTTGATAAAAACGGGAAACAATTTGAGGCAGAATTATCAAAAATAAAGGGCAAATCTTTAGAAAAAACTGTAAAAAATAAAGAAGAAGCGAATAAAATTGTCGAGTTTTTGTCTGCTCCTAATACTTTGTATGAAGTTGCAAAGGTAAATAAAAAGACAATGAAACGCAAACCAACAGCACCTTTTATAACTTCAACAATGCAGCGAGCAGCCAGCTCAAAACTCGGGTTTGGGGTTTCAAAAACCATGCAGGTTGCACAAAAACTCTATGAAGGTATCGAAATTGACGGAGCGCCTGTTGGTTTAATCACTTATATGAGAACCGACTCTGTCAGAGTTTCTGATGATGCTCAAAATATGGCTCATGATTTTATTTTGCAAAATTACGGCGAAAAATATTATCCGAAAGAACCAAATATTTATGCAAAAGGCAAACAAAATGTTCAGGACGCACACGAGGCAATTCGTCCCGCTTACCCTGAAAGAACTCCTGACAGTATAAAAAAATATTTAGACAATGACCAGTACAAATTATATAAATTAATTTGGGAGAAATTTATGTCCTCCCAAATGGCACCAGCTGAAATTGCTAATAAATCAATAGAAATTGAGGCGGGGGATTATACCCTGAAAGCCGGAACAAGTAAGATAATGTTTGATGGCTTTTTGACCTTATATAATGATGATGAGGAAGAAGAAGGCAAAGAGGCTGATGCAAAAATTCCGGATTTGGAAAAAGGGGATAGGGTAAATTGCAAAAAAGTAGAGCCAAAGCAGCACTTTACGCAGCCTCCTCCAAGATATAATGAAGCATCGTTGGTAAAGGCGTTAGAAGAATACGGGATCGGACGTCCTTCTACTTATGCAACAATTATTACAGTAATTCAGACAAGAAAATATGTCGAGAAGAAGAATAAAGCGCTGTATCCGACTCTTTTAGGACGTGCGGTTTCAAAACAGCTAGTCGCTGAATTTTCAAAAATTATGGATTATAAATTCACCGCTGGAATGGAATCAAAACTTGATGAAATTGCAGATAAAAAAGCCGTTTGGGTAAAAGTTTTGCAAGATTTTTATACTCCGTTTATAAATGATGTTAATAATGTTATGCAGACAGCACAAAAAATTACAATCTCATCTAATATAAATTGTCCTAATTGTGGGAAACCAATGCTGCTAAGAACAAGTAAAGGCGGGAATCAGTTCCTTGGTTGTTCCGGTTATCCTGAATGTAAAACTACCATGTCATTAAATGTTTTGCAGGAAATGGATTCTTCATCTGATGAGAATACAGATACACCGCCAGAGGTTTGCGATGAAAAATGTCCGGAATGTGGTTCTGATATGAAGTTTAAAACCGGTCCTTACGGTAAGTACCTTGAATGTACATCTGCTGAATGCGGTCACAGAAAGCCATACAGAAAATCTACCGGTGTAACCTGTCCTAAATGTGGAAACGGACAAATTGTTGAAAGAAAATCAAAAAGAGGAACAGTATTTTTCGGATGTGACCAATATCCTCAGTGCGATTTTGTTTTATGGAATGAACCAACGGGTGAAAAATGTCCTGAATGTGGCTCTTTACTTGTTAAAAAAGTTTTAAAAAGTGGAGAAGTGATTTGCTGTTCTTCACTAAAATGCCATTACAAAAAAGATCAAGTTCAAGAAAACGCGGGTGAATAATGGCAAAAATTAAGTCAAAATGGGTATGTCAAAACTGTGGTTATGAAACTGCCGGCTATTTGGGTAAGTGTCCTGAGTGTGGAGCTTGGGCTTCATTTGTGGAAGAAATTCAAGATGGCGAAAAAAAGAATTTTCAAAATCTGATTACAGACGATACAAAACCATCATTAATTTCAGATATACATATAGGTGAAGAAATTCGTGTAAGTACAAATATTTCAGAATTTGACCGTATTTTGGGTGGAGGTTTAGTTCAAGGGTCAATTGTGTTAATCGCAGGTGATCCGGGAATAGGAAAATCAACGATTTTATTACAAACAAGTGGTGAACTGTCAAAACAGGGACAAAAAATTCTATATGTAACGGCAGAAGAATCCGCAGGACAGCTTAAACTAAGAGCAAACCGTCTTGAAATAAATTCAGATAATTTATATATTTACCCCCAAACAAATTTGGAATGTATAAAGTCTCAGATTGATGAGATTAAACCTGATGTTGTTGTTATTGACAGTATACAAGCAATATACTCTCAAACAATTTCGAGTACAGCCGGCAGTGTTTCTCAAATTCGAGAATGTTGTAATATTTTAATGCAGATAGCAAAAAATAAAAATATAACAATGCTTATTATCGGACATGTTACAAAAGAAGGTAATATAGCCGGTCCAAAGGTTTTAGAGCATATGGTCGATACTGTAATTTCATTTGAGGGTGATAAATATAAATCATACAGAATGCTCCGTTCTATGAAGAACAGATTTGGTACAACCTCAGAAGTTGGCATTTTTGAAATGGCATCGAAGGGTTTAATTGAAGTAAAAAATCCAAATGAATTATTTTTAAATGAGCGTTCTCAGGATTCAATTCCTGGCAGCGCCATCGTTGTTACAAATGAGGGAACTCGTCCTCTTTTAGTTGAAATTCAGGCTTTAGTTGGAGCAACACCATACCCTTCTCCAAGACGTGTAGCTAACGGAATTGATTACAGCAGATTACTTCAAATTTTAGCTGTTTTGGAAAAAAGAGTTGGTCTAAATCTTTCAAATCAGGATGTTTATGTAAATGTTATGGGTGGCATAGAAGTAGATGAGCCAAGCGCAGATTTGGGAATTGCAATTGCAATAGCAACGTGTGCAAGAGATGTTGTTGTTGATTCTCAGACCGTAATAATAGGCGAAATTGGATTGTCAGGAGAAATTCATCCTGTTGCAAATATAGAAAAACGATTAAACGAAGCTTCAATGAACGGTTTTAAAAAAGCTATTATACCTTATGCAAATAGAAATGTTGGTAATGGTAAAATCAAAACGGTTCCGGTAAAAAGACTAATGGATGCAATAACTGCATGTATATCACCATCTAATCAGGATTAAATATGACATTAGAAGAAGAATTAGGGCAAATTTTAAAAGAAAATAAATTAACAATCGCAACTGCTGAATCATGCACAGGAGGTCTTGTAAGCTCCAGACTCACAGATGTTTCCGGAAGTTCTGAATATATAAAATTAAATTTTGTCACATATGCAAACGAGGCTAAAAATTCTGTTTTAAATGTTTCATGGGATATTTTAAATAATTATGGAGCTGTTAGTGCAGAATGTGCTCAGGCAATGGCTGAGGGTTTGCAGGAAGTGACGGGGTGTGATGTTGCTTTGTGCACTACTGGTATTGCCGGTCCAACAGGTGGTTCTGATAAAAAGCCGGTGGGCTTGATGTATTGCTCGGTCAAATATAAAGGTATTGTAACTGTAAAAGAAATAAAATTATCTCCAAGTATTCCCCGAAAAGATATGAAACAAAAATTTGCGCACAAAGCTTTGGAATTGGCTCTTTCAATTCTTTTAGATAACAAAATTTCCTAATTGCCTTTAGAATTAAATTATCTTGTAACCCCTCGCATCATTGCCAGCAATTCGTTTGGATTATCAGAATATTCTTCTGCGGTTTCTCGAGTTACACGTCCTGAAGAAAATAATTCATATAATGCCATATTCATAGTAGACATACCGCTTGTAAGACCTTTTGACATTACATCATATATATCATCAAGTTTATTTTTTTCTATATAGTCTTTTACAGTTGAAGAATTGACTAAAACTTCACAAGCAGGCAATCTCCCTTTTCCGTCAGCAGTAGGAATTAATTTTTGCGATATAGTGCCTACCAAAACATTAGCTAATTGACAACGGATAAAATCTCTGCTTTCTGCAGGAAACATGTTAATAACACGGTTAATAGTCTGAACAGCACTTCTTGTATGTATCGTTGCAAATACGAGGTGTCCTGTCTCAGCAGCATTCAACGCAGCCGTAATTGTATTACTATCCCTTATTTCTCCGATAAATATAATATCAGGATCTTGTCTAAGGGCATATTTTATACCATCAGCAAAGCTTGGCGTATCAATTCCGACTTGCCTTTGAGATATTGTACACTTTTTACCTTTATATACAAACTCTATAGGGTCTTCTAATGTAATAATATGCTTGTTCGTAGTTCGATTTATATAATCCAACATGGCTGCGATTGTCGTTGATTTCCCTGAACCTGTTGCACCTGTTACAACCACAAGCCCGTTATTATATTTTGTAAATTCCTCTATTGATTTTGGAACCATTAATTCTTCAAGGGATTTAATTTGCAAAGGGATTAACCTCATAACAATCTTAAAACAACCTGTTGATTTTGACAAATTAACCCTATATCTGGAAAGTCCGGGAATTTCCATAGCAAAATCAAGATCATAAATTTCTTCTATTTTATCTTGATAACTTGTAGGTAATATTTGTTTGCATATGCTGTACATATCTTCTTTTGTTAATTGGGGCATATTAATCTTTGTAATTTTGTTATTTATACGCAGCATAGGATGCTCATTTTGCAATAAATGAATATCAGAAACATTCATGTTTGCAACCTTTTTTAAAAAATCATTAAAATCAAATGTCATAATATTCTCCTTGTATATACAATATTATAATAAAAAAAAGAATTGTATATACAATATTCATACTATTACAGCATATACCGGCATAATATTTACTTTAAACATCCAAAATGATAATTAAATTAACCTGCAATAAATTTGGCAAGTATTTCAGGATATTTATTTATTAATGCATCTGCAAATTTTTCGGTATCAATTTGAGTTATAACAATTGCAAGCAAATCAGGAGGTAATTCTTCCATCATTTTATGCAAATATTCAGGTTTAATTACTCCCATGGCCTTGACGGTGTCTTCTTTTTCTCGGTCTCTCGAAATCATATGAGTATATGCATCGGCATCAAAGCTCAAATAATATTTATTGTCGCTGCTTGTAATTAATAATGAAAGTTTTCTTTTTTGTTCCGGTTCAAAATTTTTAAGAGCTTGTTTGTAGTCAGCATCTCCAAGGTGTGAAATTTCATTAATTAAGTCAATTTGGTTTGTAGGGGCTTGTTTCCCTGTAACGCTTTCTAAAATTTGTTGCAAATACATTTCCGGAATAGCTTTCAAATTCTTCAACACAAGACCTTTGTCCATATCCGTACTTGTGAGTAATTTGTCCAATTGTTCTAGCGGCATATGCTCAATAATTTGTTTTTCTGAAAACATCTGGAAAACAGTTTTTACCAGTTCTTCTTTAGGAATTTTTTGCAACATATCCATTAAAGAATCCATTGTAAAATATCTTAAACCCTGAACCAAATCATCCTGTTCCAACATTGGCACAAGCTTTGCCATCTGGGAAGAAGTCATTGTTTTAATTATTACTAACTTATTGCGAGGATCTGCCAACTGGAATAATTCAATCAATTGGCTTGGATTTGAAAACATATCCGCCGCAAGTTGAATTGCGGCCTGATTTCCCTGAGCAGCCTCAGCATCAAGGATTTCTTTTACACTTTTCCCTACATATTCCATCATTCGAGCCTCGGATATACCGAGTCTCATTCGCAAAAAATCTAATGTGGAATCTATCGTTAATGACATGTCTAATCTCCGAAGTACTTACCTTCTATATCGGCACGCTGTATAAAAAAATTTAAATATTGCGCGATATTTGTAACATAATTTAATAAATCTGATATTTTTGATATAGTGTAACTTTTACGCCTTTTAAAATATAAATTTTTGTAACAATATCAACGATTTATTAACAAAAATTAATAAAAAAATACTTTATATATATAAGGGAACAACTAAAGGGAAAATGTCATGAGTTTTGATGTAAATGTTGGAAGAACCGAACCAATAATCAAAGCAGCAGCTAATACAAACAACGATGGCGGCAGCGGTGGCAACCTTGGTTATATGATGGGCGGAGGGCGTCAAAAGAAAAAAGAAGATAAGGGAAGCTTATTTGACAAAAGTAAAAATATGTCAGATTCATTTGAACTTAGCTCAAAGAAAATAAATAAAGATATTTTTGATTATCCTGAAGAAAAATCATGGCTAAAGGGTATTATAGATAAATTTAAAAAATAATTTAATTTTCCTTCTCTTAAATAGCGGGAAAAAATTAGGATGAGGTTTGAATAGTTTAATCTACTTCACCCCTACCCTCAGCCATGCATACAGACTCACAACGCTCGACAAGTCTCGCGTGTTCGTTTGTATCCTACCACAGGAGAGGGGCTGCATATTTCTTCTCCTAAAGGCTGACTAAAAAATAATAATGAAATTATAATTATTTCATTTTGTAACATTATTCAAGAGAATTAGTTAAATAGTATTATTTTTTTTGCCCGTTTGTGGTATATATATTTTATACATAATTGAAGTATATTAAATGTATTATTCAGCAGAATGGAGGTAATTTAATGGCAACTGGTCAATTTGTATTTATGTTACACTCGCATTTACCTTATTATCGCAAAGCCGGAATGTGGCCTTTTGGCGAAGAGAACTTATATGAGTGTATGGCTGAAACTTATGTTCCATTAGTTAATGCAATTTCAGAATTATATTATGACGAAGGAATTAAAGCAAAATTAACAGTTGGTATTACTCCAATTCTTGCGGAGCAATTAAATGACGAATATTTGCAAAATGGTTTTGTTGAATATCTTGATGAAAAAATCAAAAGTGTTTCAAAAGATTTAGAAAGATATCCGGATCCAAAGGTTCCATATTCTCAACATTTAAAATATCTTGCAAAATATTATTTTGACTGGTATTCAAATATTAAAAATTCTTTTATAAATAAATATAACAAAGATTTAATTGCAGCATTTAAAAATTTGCAGGATTTGGGTTGTATTGAAATTACAACTTCCGGTGCAACTCATGGATTTTCTCCGTTGCTTGCTACTGATAACAATTTGAATGCGCAATTCAAAGTTGGTTCTGATACGACAAAAAGGTTATTTGGCAAAAAGGCAAAAGGTGCTTGGTTACCTGAATGTGCATACCGCCAAGGGTATGAATATGTCGGTAAAGACGGACAAAAACACTGGAGACCTGCAATAGAAGTAACTTTACAAAATAATGATATCGAATATTTCTTCACAGAATCACACGTTATTGAAGGTGGAAATTCCATAGGTTGCAGACGTGTAGTTGGTATTTACGGAAATATTGAATATATTCCGTTACCTGAAAGAGAACCGACCGGATACGATACATATTCAGCATATTGGTTACCTGATGCACAGGTTGCCGTTATGGGAAGAAATGACAGAGCTGGCTATCAGGTATGGTCTGCTGCTGACGGATATCCTGGAGACGGGTGCTACAGAGAATTTCATAAAAAAGATGATAAATCCGGTATGAATTATTGGAGAATAACTTCACCAACTACAGATTTAGGTGACAAAATGCTATATGACCCTGTATTAGCATTAAATCAGGTTAATTCAAATTCTGATCACTATACAACAATGCTTTATCATTTATTAAATGACTATAAACAATCACATAATGGTAAAGAAGGTTTGATTATGGTTTCATTTGATACAGAGTTGTACGGTCACTGGTGGTTTGAAGGTATTGAATTTATTAAACAGGTAATAAGAAAATTAAATAATTTCTTACCTCAAATTGAAAGAATGACAGCAGGGGAATATTTACAGGCTCATCCTCCTGTGGAAGCTATTCAGATTCCTGAATCTTCTTGGGGACAAGGTGGACATTTCTATGTTTGGAACAACCATTTAACCGAATGGATGTGGCCGATTATTCATTCTTGCGAAAAACGTATAACTGAAATTGCGGATAAATACCAAACTATACCTGAAGATAAATTACTGCACAGAGCTCTAAATCAATTGGCAAGAGAAAACCTGTTATTACAAAGTTCAGATTGGCCATTTTTGATTACAACTTGGCAGGCTAAAGATTACGCAACAGACAGATTCAGAGAACATGTTGACAGGTTCGATTTCATTGCAAATATGATAGAAAGTGGCAACATTGATGATGCAAAATTAAAAGAAATTGAAAGCATTGATAATTGCTTTGCAGATATAGATTACAGAGTGTATATGTCTATAGAAGAAGGGGTTATTCCTCAGCAGTCTGCTAAGTTAGCACCTTTATATACGGACTAAACTCTATATAATCAATAATTTTATTATACAGATTTTTTTACAATTCATTTTATATTACAAGCCTTGGACCACTCCAGGGCATTTTATTTGTTGTAAAATATAATTATGATAAATCTGGAAAATGAAAAAGAAATTTGCGACATTTTGCTTTCAGGCGGAGTTATAACGTATGTAACAGACACTGTTTGGGGGTTGGGGTGCCTTCCTAATAACGAAAAAGCTGTAAAAAGAATTTATGAAATAAAGAAAAGAGAGGCTCAAAAACCTCTTATACTTATGTCAAATGAAATTTATAATTTACTGGATTATGTCAAACCAATTCCAAAAATTGGGCATATCTTAATAAAAAAATATTTCCCAGGAGCACTGACTATCGTAACCGATAAAAGTGAAAAAACGCCGGATTATATTACTTCTGGGATGCAAACAGTTGGTATCAGAGTACCTGACAATGAAGTATTCAAAAGAATTTGTGAAATTATCCCCGGTCATGTTTTGGCAACAACAAGTGCAAATTTATCGCATCAACCTTCAGCAAAAACATATTCGCAGGCCATAAAAAATATGGAAGGGCTTGCGGACATTATAATTCCTGATTATGGCTACGAGGCTAAGGGTATAGAATCTACTGTTGCTGGAGTTATGAATAATGAATTACGCATTTTTAGGCAAGGGGAAATTTATATAGAAATTTAAGATTTGAAAAATAAGTATCTTTTTATTAAAATGTTTTCAAAGAGGATTATGTTATGAATTTTATTCTAAGTATTTTATATGTGTATGTACTTATTTATACATTCTATATGCTCGTGTTGGCTTTAAGAAATTTAAAGGATGGACCATTTCTTATTGAAAAAAAATATTCAATGTATGATGGAGTAAAAAATAATTTTGCAGTAATTATTTATTCTCATAACAACCGTGAAAGTCTGGAAAATTTAGTAAAACAGTTTAAAATGCAGGATTATCCTCTTGGAAATTTTAGAGTATATGCGGTATTAGATAATTGCAATGACGGATCTGAAAGAATATTTGAAAATGACAGATTTGTACATGTTTTGAATATTCAGGATGTAGGTACATTGGGTAAAACTCAAGCTGTGAATATGCTTTTGGAATCAATAAGAAATGATTCTCAAATTGATTCGTATATATTTATTGATGGTACTCGTGATATAGAGTGTGATTTTTTAACTCTTGCGAATGTTGCAATGAAAAAATATGATGCCGTAACTGGGGAATTGCTCATTGACAGAGCAAATTTAGATATTCTTGATAAAATAAAAGCTGTTTATAAAAAATATATTGCGAACTTTTTTAAGCAGGCAAGAACTCTATGTTCTTTGGCTACAACCATTGATTCCGGCTTATTCATAATTAGAAAATCTGTTATTGATGAACTCGAAGAGGTAGATTTTAAAGATATAAATCAGGAATTAGAGTTTAGTTTGTTACTCTCAAGAACAGGACACAAGTGTGTTTATAATCCAAATATAAGATCTTTTGTTCATGGACAAGATTGTTCGTTCAAAAATCCCCGTTTAACAAAAAGATTTTTACTTATTGGAGAAAATCTTCCTAACCTTAAAACAACAAGATTCTCCTTTATAGAACATGTTTTTTCTTTGTTAAATCCAAACTTTTGGTTTTTATTTGTTTCTTATGTTTTGTTAATTGGATATTCGTATAATTATACATTTATAGTGAAGTGCAAAACAGTAATATTTTCTGCCATAATTTTGCTTGCTGTTTTTGGTTTAAGTTTGGTAAATGCAAAATTAAAGCCAAGAGAAATATGCTTGCTTTTGTTTCATCCGTTTTATTCGATATGCCATATAATAAAAAACTTTCCATTGGTTCGTATGCTATTGAAAAAGCTAGGAGCCAGCGGAGATAAAGATGCTGATAAGTTAGCAATTGAAGCTGCAGTTTTGACAAAAAATGGTGACCGACCTTGCAAACTGGAATTTATTTCAACAGAAAGCGGACTGGCTAAAATAAGGTTTACATATAGGAATAAAAAATATACAACGGATTCTCATTTAAGAATGATTGATGCTTTGCAGCAATTAAAATCAAAAATGAATGATTATGGGCAGGTTTTGAAGATTTGTAGTTGCTGTTCAAAATTTACAACTGAAGTTGACGGATCAACCAACATGCTTAAAGGGCAGTGTCACAATGATTATCCAAGTCCTTTGTTAACACAGGCAAGGCCAACTCTTATATGGAACTCTTGTTCTTGTTTTGAGCCTGCAGTTATAAATAGTTTTATTGAAGAATTGGCAAAAGAAGTAGAAAACCAGAAGGGTTAACAAAATTTGCCATAATAATTCATAATGATGTATAATTTCAGTATGAAACGGTTTTTGTGCGTATTTTTAATATTTTTGATGACTTTTAGTACAGTCCCTGTATTTGCCCAGACTCCTTTAAAAGGTGGTGTCTCTGAAACTGAAATTTATCAGGGTAATGAAAGTGAAATTTTTACAGGGAAAATAGAAACTTTAGACCGTAAAGATGTTATAAATATGACCGTATCTCAGGTTCTGGATTCATCTTATTCGATTGAAGGTGATGAATTTTTTGCAGAAGTAACCGATGATGTATATGGAGATAAAGGTATTATAATTCCAAGAGGCACATTGGCTCATGGAAAAATTTCTTCTACCGGAAAAGCAAAGAGAATGGGAAGAGCTGCAACAATGTCTTTAACTTTTGATTATTTGGTAACTCCAGATGGCAGGGAAATTCCGATTGAAGGAGAGATGACAACAAAACTCCATCCGGTTGCAGAGGCTGGGAAAATTGTTGCTCAAGATGTCGGATATACAGTCGCAGGAGGAGCTGTCGGAGGATTAATGGCTTTAAACTGGCTAGGGCTTGAAGCGGCTATTGCTTCTCAAGGGTATACTCTGGCGGGAGGTGCCGCTATAGGAGGTGCTGTTGGTCTGACTATGGCGTTGATTCGCAAAGGTAATGATGTTATGATTGCTCCGGGGGATGAAATTAAAGTTAAAATAAATACAAGTGTGGATTTACCTGTTTATAAGGCTGAATCACTAAAGCAAGAAGAACTTCTTTATGATGGGTTGAAGATTGAAATTAATAATATTCGACAGGGTAAAGATCCTTTTGGAGAGGTAAATACATATACATTAACCTTATTTATTTCTAATATGTCTGATAAGACTCTTTCAGGTTTTGATATGTTTTTAGTAAATGATTATGGTGTAAAATTTAGTCCTTCCATTTTTGGGGATACAAAATTGATGTTTCGTCAAATAAAACCTGGAGATAAATTAATAGAAAAAGTTTCATTCTCTGTTGATAATTTGCACAGAAAGTTTTGGTTGGTTTTCAATGACAGAAAAACCGGTAAACCAATTACCAAAATTTCTTTAGATAACGCATATCGCAATTTGCCTGAGAAAACAAAAAAGAAAAATGCAAAAGTAAGACATGAAAAAGCTAAAAATAATTATAAACGTGATGAAAATTTCATGGAAATGGATTTTTAAAATAGCTTGTTTTTTGGGTTTATTTTTAATATAATTCGGTTATGAACGATATAAAAAGAATTAAATTAAGGGATTTTGAAATAGGCGGTGATAAGTTAACAATTCTTGCCGGTCCTTGTGCAATTGAAAGCCCGGAAATACTTGATGAAACTGCAGCAGGTTTAAAAGAAATCACAAGAGATTTAGGTATAAATTTTGTATTTAAGTCATCTTTTGATAAGGCAAACCGCTCTTCTCTGACTTCTTTTCGTGGTCCGGGAATGGAAAAAGGCTTAAAGATGCTACAGGCAGTCAAAGAAAAATATGATTTGCCTATAGTAACCGATATCCATGAGCCAAGGCAGGCTCAAGCAGTTGCTGAGGTTGTTGATATATTGCAAATTCCTGCTTTTTTGTGCAGGCAAACGGATCTGCTTGTTGCGGCTGGCCGTACCAATAAAATTATAAATATTAAAAAAGGCCAATTTTTAGCCCCTGAGCAGATGAAAAGTTTAATAAAAAAAGTAGAAGATTCCGGTAACACAAATATATTGGTTACCGATAGGGGAACAACATTTGGTTATAACAATTTGGTTGTTGATTTTAGAGGGATTTCTATAATGCAGCAGTATGGTTATCCTGTTGTTTTTGACGCAACCCACAGTGTGCAGTTGCCTGGAGCGAACGGAACATCTTCAGGTGGTGACAGAAGATTTGTGCCATTGTTGGCAAAAGCAGCTGTGGCTGCCGGAGTAAATGTTTTATTTTTTGAAATTCACCCGGATCCAGAAAAAGCTTTATGTGACGGACCAAATATGGTTGCTCTTAAAGATGCAAAAGAGCTTTTCTCAATGTGTAATAAAATATATAAACTTGTAAGAGGCATTGAGTAGAATGCAAATGAAAACCTTTGTAAAAGGGCCTATTGAGGCTAACAATTATTTGTTAATCGATGAGGCGTCTAAAGATGCGGTATTAATTGATTGTTCTGCTCCTGATTTTGATTATATTGAGGATATAAAAAGCTTAGGTGTAAATTTAAAATATATATTGTTGACTCACGGACACTTTGATCATATTCTGGGATGCAATGAGTTTAAGCAAGTCTTTGGTGCTGAAATTTATGTTGGCAAAGATGATATTGAACAATTAGAGTATGCTCCTGAGATGACTATGATGATGGGAGGAGTAAGAATCCCTGAAGTGTATTCTGTTACTAATACGATAAAAGACGGAGATGTTTTTAATATTGGTAATATTGGCCTAAAAGCTATCTCAACTCCGGGACATACAAAAGGCGGTATGTGTTTTCTTTCAAACGATGGAAAACTGTTTTCCGGAGATACCCTTTTCCATGGCAGTGTTGGAAGAACAGATTTAAAAAGTGGTAATTTTGATCAAATTCGTCATAGTGTATGCGACAAATTATTTTCACTACCTGAAGAAACTTCCGTATATCCCGGACATGGGTGCAAAACATCAATAAAATTTGAAAAAAGATTTAATGAAATAAATAGTATGATATAAAAGGAATAATATAATGAAAGAACAATTAGAAAAAATTTATTCACAAGCCTCAGAAGCTATTGAAAAAGCTAAGAATGTAAAAGATTTGGAAGAAATAAAAAATACTTATCTTAGCAGAAAAGGCGAGTTTAATGAAATAAAAAAAGGTTTAAAGGATTTACCTGTCGAGGATAAAAAAATTGTTGGGGCTTTAGCCAACGAAATTACTCAAAAGTTGGAAAGTGCGATTTCTGACAGGTTTAAGTTATTTTATGAAAAGGAACTAAATGAAAAGCTTGAAAAAGAAAGAATAGATGTGACATTGCCGGGGCAGTATATTCCAAGAGGCCATGCACATTTGCTTACTTCAACAACAAATGAAATCTGTTCAATCTTCCAGAGTCTTGGTTTTTCTGTTGTTCCGGATGAATTTGCGCCGGAAGTAGAAACAGAATATTATAATTTCGATATGTTAAATGTACCTAAAGATCATCCGGCACGTGATGTTCAGGACACATTTTTTACCAATGTTGCGCCTAATGTTGTATTGAGAAGCCAAACTTCAGGTGCACAAATTCATGCGATGGAAGCAAAAAAGCCTCCGATCCGTATGGTTGCTCCGGGCAGAGTTTACAGAAACGAGAATATAAATTCAAGAAAAAATAATTTCTTCCACCAAATTGAAGGATTATATGTAGATAAAAATATTACCTTTGGAGATTTAAAAGGGGTATTAAATGAATTTATAAGAATATATTTTGGAGAAAGTAGACCTACAAGGTTCAGAAGCAGTTTCTTTCCATTTACAGAACCTTCTGCAGAAATTGATGTTCAGTGTATAATGTGTGGCGGCAAGGGATGCAGAACTTGCTCCGGGACAGGATGGTTAGAAATCCTTGGCGCAGGTATGGTTGACCCAAATGTATTGAGAGGGGTTGAAATAGATCCTGACGTATATTCCGGCTTTGCTTTTGGTATGGGGGTAGAAAGACTTGCGATGTTAAAATATGCAGTTGATGATATTCGTTTGTTCTTTAACAATGATGTAAGATTTTCACAACAATTCAAATAAGAAAGTAATTATATAATTACATTAGAGAGGTTTATTAAAAATGTCAATTGTCATAATGATTTTATTACTCAGTTTCCTGATTTTAGTGCACGAAGCCGGACATTTTTTAGCTGCAAGGGCTTTAGGTATAAAAGTTGATAAATTTGGATTTGGTTTGCCTATAGGTCCGACATTGTGGAGTAAAAAAATCGGAGATGTAGAAGTTCTTGTTCACGCTTGTTTATTAGGCGGATATGTTGCATTTCCTGACGATGACAAAGATTCTTCATTACCTGCTGATTCAAAGGATAGATTTGCAAACAGACCTGTATGGCAGCGAATGATTGTGATTTCTGCGGGTGTAATTGCCAATATAATTACTGCAATTCTGCTTGTTATGTTTACAGCCGGAGTATGGGGTAAATTACCTTCCGGAGTATATGATATATACATAAGTAAAATTGCGGCAGAAAAGGGCGAATCTGTTTGGCAAAGCGGTTTACAAAAAGGAGATAAAATTGTTGCGATAAATGGTTCAAAAATTCAAAATACATATGCATTTACCTTATTTGCGAAAAATAGTGCAAAAAATGACGGAAAAGTTTCAAAAGATTTTGCAGATAAGAATTTAGATAAGTTATTGAAATTAAATAAAGATTACGGGGCAGAAAGATTAATTCCAAAAGGTGTTCAGGTTAATCTGATAAAAATTGAGCCTGAGCAGGCTTTAAATATAAAAAAAGAAGCTTTAAAGGGATATTCAATATATCGTAATGAAGAAATAAAAATGTCTGACAGGCAGATTAAATTAAGAAATTCTCTTAAGGCAGATGCGAAACAAATTGTAGCTGACGGTACTTATACGCTTACTGATGTTGCATATGCTTTATCAGATAATGTCAAGCCTCTTTATATAACAGTTCAAAGAAATGGAAAACAAATAGAATTAAAACCTGTATATCCGAATGAAAAAGGTGTAATTGGTGTAATGCTTGATGCTCGTCAGGTGTTAGTAAAGACAAAAACTCCTTCATCAATATTAAAAGGCAGTATTGATTATATATATGAGCAGACATATATGCTGTTGTACGGTTTGTGGCAGTTATTTACAGGTAAAGTTCCGGCTAAAGACCTACATGGTATTGTTGTAATTGCAAAGATCGGCGGCGATGTTATTCATAACAGCGGCTTTTTCTCAGGACTTTTGTTAACTGCAATGATATCGATGGATTTGGCCTTGGTAAATTTCTTACCTATACCTGCTCTTGATGGTGGGCATTTTATGTTTTTACTTATCGAGTTATTGCGGGGTAAACCTGTAAAGCAAGAAACCATAGATAAGGTAAGTACATTTTTCTTCCTGTTGCTTATAATATTTATGATATTGATTATTTTTAATGATATTTATGCTATCGTAAGGCATCAGTTGTAGATACTTTGTAGTTTGTTCATGCTATAATCAAGCATGTACATTTACATGGAGAAAGAAGAAGATGTTAGAGTTTATAAACTCGAATGCAATGCTTATTTCAGGCTTAATTTTAGTAATAGCCTATATTTTTATTGCAAGTGAAAAAATTCAAAAATCTGTTGTGGCACTATTTGGCGCTTCACTAACAATGCTGCTTGGTTTAATTCCGTTCGAGGGGCATATTAATCCAAACACAAATACATATATCAAGGGCGTTTTTGAACATGTTGATTTTCAGGTAATATTTTTACTTATCGGCATGATGATAATCGTTCACATTTCAAGCAGAAGCGGGGTTTTTAAGTGGCTGGCTTTAGAACTTTTACATCTTACAAAGGGCCATCCAAAGACAGTTTTATTCGCCTTAGCGACTTTTACAGCTATTGCTTCAGCATTTTTGGATAATGTTACGACTGTTGTTCTTATGATGCCAATAACCTTTGTTATTGCAAAAGAATTTGATACAGATCCTATTCCGTTTTTAATTACTGAAGTTTTAGCTTCAAATATTGGAGGAACAGCAACATTGATCGGCGATCCTCCAAATATTATTATCGGAACAAGAGCAGGTTTAAGTTTTATGGATTTTGTAAAAGAACTAACCCCTGTTGTAACCGTAATATTTTTAATTGCAATAAGTGTTTTGATATTTTTATTTAGAAAAGGGCTTAAAGCTACTCCTGAAAAAATGGAACACATCGCAACAATTGACAATTCTCAAACAATCACTGATAAAGGTCTTATGATTCGCTCCGTTGCAACAATCGGACTTGTAATTATAGGATTTGTCACTCACGATATGACACATATACCTGCTTTTGTCTTTGCTGTAGCCGGTGCATCATTCTTACTTTTATTTGAAAAGCCAAAAGAAATTTACCGTGATGTTGAATGGCTTACAATATTTTTCTTTGTGGGTTTATTTATAATCATTGGCGGTTTTGAAGCAAACGGCGGTATCAAATTTTTGGCAGATGGTTTAATTACCTTAACTCATGGCAGCTTAGAAGTCGCAACGATGATAATACTGTGGGCTTCAGGTATATTGTCAGGAATTATCGACAATATTCCTTACACAGCTACTATGGCTCCATTAATTTCAGAACTTATAAATCCGGCAAACCCAAATGCCATAACAGGACACGTTCATGCACTATGGTGGGCATTATCACTTGGTGCTTGCTTAGGCGGGAATTTAACTATTATAGGTGCAGCAGCCAACGTATTAGTAAGCGAAACTGCAGCTTCGAAAGGTCATAAAATTTCATTTTTCAGATTTATGAAATACGGTGCTTTAGTCACTTTTATTTCACTTGTTATAAGCTCTGTATATTTGTATTTGGCATATTTAAGATAAAAAATATTAGAAAAACAGACTCGCAAGTATATTTGTGAGTCTGTTTTATAGTTTTAACAACTAATATTATTCATTACAACCAAAGGCAATAGTAATATGTTCTCTAGGGTTAACTGCTGATATTTTGTAACCTTTAGGGTCAACAAGGTATGCAAATTCGTCCCCTGTAGTCTGGAATAGACCCATTGTTCCGGAAACAGCTGTCCTTGTTATATCAACAGGAGCTTTGACTGTTTCCCATAAACCATCTCCTAAGTTACGTGATGCTGCTCCAAATTGTCCTTGGAAAGAGTGACCTAACATATAACCGGCATCATTTGTTACATTTTCTGCAGCGTTACCGATGTTAGTTAAGATGCCACCTGCAGTTCTTCCGACAACACCAATTAGTGAGCCGGCCCAAGTAAATGGCATTTCAACAAGTCTTGCAACAGGGTTAACATTCTTTTGTTTGTTAACTTGAGCCTGTAAAATTTGTTTTGGTAATTTAGTTTTGCAATTGCCGTTAGAAATGCTTGTAAATGCAAGTTTTAACGCACCTTTGTTACAACCTGAAGGTCTGATAACTTCTACAACCTGACCGGTTACTGTTGAACCGCAAGGATATTTTTTACCGTTGATAGTTACATCTTCCAGAGTATTGGCTCTAAAATACTGACCAACGTGAGAAGATTTTGCAGTTAATTGATCTATCATTGATAATTTTAATGTAGGAATTTTGACTATTTCTTCCTGTTCAATCAAAGCATTTTTTTCAATAGGACAAACAGGGCAAGCTGCATTTGCTGTCTGAGGATTTGTATCATAACCAAGCGCTACACGGGCTGTTTGCATCATAGAAGCAATTTCTGCTCTTGTTGCATCTCTGTTAGGCATAATTAAGTTAGGATTTGGTGAATCTTTTAAAACACCGTTTTGAAGGGATTTGGCGACAGGTATTCTTGCCCAGTTAGGAACCTTGTTACCGTCTGAATATTGGCTTAAAATTTGATCTGCCTTTGCAGAGTCAATATCACAGGTCATACCTTTTGAAATAGATGTTAATGCTTCAACACGGGTTACATTTGCATTAGGTCTGAAGGTGTGATTTGGATAACCTCTTAACAAGTCATTATTTACAGCCTTGGCAATAGCGGCATTTGCCCAATTACTTTGAGCAACATCAGAGAATTTATTTGTTGTTGCACCATGAGCATCCATATTGAAGCCTTTAACTAACATTGTTGCAAATTCAGCTCTGGATATGTTTCTGTTAGGCTTAAATAAACCATCAGGGTAACCTACAACAACATCGTTTAATGCTAATTTATCAATACCGCAGGCTGCCCAATATCCGTTTGGAACATCAGGGAACATACAACCTCCAACAGTACTTGCTGTCGGAGCAGCCGCACCGGTAATATTTTCTTTAATAGTATATGGAACCAATGATTTCTTAATCGCATTTATTGAATTGGCAGATTGAAAATCTATTGGACAACCACAGTCACTTCCCCTGTTTACGCTTACTCCATTGTATACTTTTGGTAAATCGTTAAGGCAAGGCATTTGTGCTGCTGCGCCTGTTAATTGACTTTCTGTTTGTGATGAAATAGTTACACCGCTAATCGCAGATGACATACGTGAAGCAGGGCAGCCTTTCATTGCTGTTTCTGTTGAAAAGATGGAATTAGCCGGTTCTCCGACATAATTATTTGTACCATAAATTGCCTGTGGATATCCGTATACCTGTTTCATTTCATCTCTTGCAGGTTTATCTGCCTGTGGACAAAGAGCATTTGAAGGAATCGCCGGTTTATCACAGCTGATTTCGTCGTTGCATGGTGTTGTTTTTACAGGACATCCTTTTTTCTTTTTGCAACCGCAATCCGGTTTTCTTTTCTTTTCGCATTTCGGTTTTTCACAATCTGCACCTGTAACTACGGGCATTGTTTCTTGTGAACAAGGACAAGCTGCCATTGCATAATTCAAGGAACTTGTTGCTATTCCAACAGCAATCGCAGCTGCCACAGTTAGTTTTTTAATTGACATTTTTACCTCCTTGTTAGTATATGCTTTTGCTTTTAAACAAAAGCAGTTTTAAAAAACAAACACTTAATTATGTACTTTCAACTCTTTTTTAAACATTAGAAATTTTACTTATTCTGTCGGGTAGTCTTTAAACTGTTAAGTTTGTAACAATTTATAAAAAGGACGCAAAATTCTCAAAAAATATGTTTTATTATATATGTGTGGTAAAGCATTATAAGTGTGCAGTTAGGGAAAAGTATGTATAGTAAAGAATTTATGAAGTTTTTATATGGTTATCAAAAAGACGATTTTAAACCAAAAGAAATTCCTCCAAAAGAAATTCATTTTACTAACAGTGGTTCTGGCACGTTAGCTGAAGCAACCATTGTAATAGTAAATAATAAATAATTTTAATAAAGACCGCAAAAAATATTTTTACGGTCTTTTATATTATATGCACGATTGTTATTTAATGTTAAAGCCTATAAGGCGCAGTTTTGTAAAATATAAGGGAGATGCTGTTCGCTTATCGACTCAGACTCCTTGTACTGTTGAAGAAGTATGGGTAGGTGTAAAAAGGCATCCTGAGCGAACTAAGCGTATAACGACATTCAGGGATTCTAAAGGTAATATCATTGAACGAGCTTTTGATGATGGAAATAGTTATTTAAGAAACAGATTATATTCCTATAGCGAAAATACAATTGGTGAATCTGAAGTTGTAAAATCAACGACTGTAAAAGAATATAAAATACACAAGCGTATGTTAAAAGCCTATGAACAAATGTTGAAGGCGAATAAAAGAAAACAACCTCCAAGAACTATATTGTGGACCCCTTTGCAACTTTTAACGAATCATTTCTCAGATAATTCATGCACAGGTGAAAAAATTTTATCTCAAACAAAAATTTCCGGAATGGATAAACCTACAAAAGAGATACATACAATAACAGAATTTCCTCATATTGTAAATGACAAAATTCAAAATGCAAAAAATAAAGTATTAAGCTATGTTGTAAATAGTCTTACTGATAGTGTTGAGAAAGGCTCAATAAAAGGCGAGGGTGTTAGAATCCCCAAAAATGACAGCTTTCTTCCTTTTAGGGTTTTGGATATAGAAAGTGCCAAATTCGGGTTTGTTGCCCGCTTTTTGAAAGAAAGAAAATTGTCAGGAATAGATGTTAAAGTAAATCCAAACTATACTCCGAAAGAAGATGAAGAGACGGTCTCTGCCATTTTTAATGGAGAAGAAGGGATAATAAAATTTAATAAAAATTATAAATTTCTATCTAAATCAAAATTGGCAGAAACTTCTCGTCATGAAGTAGAACATGTATGGCAATGGTTTTTGCATGCCCGCAATACGGGAGGCAACAGTGTATGGCAAATAGATATTTTACAAAAATTCGGAAAATTAAAAACTTTAAAAATGCGAAGAGAAGCTGAAAGATACACAAAATCTATACAAAATTATGTTCCGGTGAATGTAGATGAAAAGCTTTACCGAAAAAATTATATTGAAATTAAAGCAGAAAAAGTCGGTGCTAAAGCCAAACAAAACTATGATAAACAAGGGCAAATTATAAGAAAAGATTTTCCTCATATTCCTGGCAATTTGCTATAGTGTTTATTTTTAATTATAATAAATTTATTACTACGATTTAAAAGAGGTATTTGATGGCAAAAATAATATTAACCGGGGATAGACCAACAGGAAGATTACATGTAGGCCACTATGTAGGTTCATTAAAAAGAAGGGTAGAACTTCAAAATAGTGGTGAGTACGATGAAATTTATATAATGATAGCTGATGCTCAGGCTCTTACAGATAATATGGAAAATCCTGAAAAAGTAAGGCAAAATATTATTGAAGTTGCGCTGGATTATCTAGCTTGCGGGCTTGATCCTAAAAAATCCGTTTTATTTATACAATCTCAAATTCCGGAACTTTGCGAGATGAGTTTTTATTATATGAATTTGGTTACAGTTGCAAGATTACAGAGAAATCCTACCGTAAAAACAGAAATCCAAATGAGAAATTTTGAAAAAAGTATTCCGGTCGGTTTCTTTACATATCCGATAAGTCAGGCTGCCGATATAACCGCATTTAAAGCTACAACTGTTCCTGTCGGAGAGGATCAGGCTCCAATGATAGAACAAACACGAGAAATTGTACACAGGTTTAATTATGTTTATGGTGAAACATTAACAGAACCCAACATTTTACTGCCTGATAACAGTGCTTGTCTGCGTTTGCCAGGAACTGACGGGAAAGCCAAAATGAGTAAATCTTTAGGTAATTGTATTTATTTATCTGATAGTGAAGAGGATATTAAAAAGAAGATTATGTCTATGTACACCGATCCGACTCACTTACGTGTTGAGGATCCGGGACATGTTGAAGGCAATCCGGTCTTTACGTATTTAGATGCTTTTTCTACAGATCAAGATTTTGAAAAATATTTGCCAGAATATTCAAATTTAGAAGAGCTCAAGGCTCATTATATGCGCGGCGGACTTGGTGATGTTAAGGTTAAAAAATTCTTAAATAATGTGTTGCAAGATGTTTTACGCCCTATAAGAGAGAGGAGAATTGACTATTCAAAAGATATTCCGTATATTTATAAGATTTTGGAAGAGGGAAGTAAAGTTGCAAGAGCCAAGGCTTCTCAAACATTGAAAGAAATGAAAGAGGCAATGAAAATAAACTATTTTTCGGATGAGGCTTTAATTCGCTCACAAGTAGAAAAATTTAGTTAATTTTCGAAAAGATAACTATGGATGCAAATATAAAAGATTTTCTTGTAAATAAATTCAGTCTATTAGAAAAAAATGGGTGGATCTCCCAGAAAGATTTTCTTCGCTTTATTTCAGATGAGAGTATAAATATTTGTCTGAAAAATTGCGAAAAACCAAAGTTAGAAGAGGTTTTTTATGCTTTAGAGATTACACCTCTTGAAAAGGTAAAAGTCTTGATAATTGGTCAGGATCCTTATCCTAATGCGAATGATGCTCATGGTTTAGCTTTTTCAAGTAGAGCAACTAAAACACCATATTCTTTGGCTAGAATTTTTGAAGCAATAAATTCTGAATTGGGTTTAAATATAAAAAAGAATATCAAAAAAAACGAATTAACCGGATGGGCGGAGCAAGGAGTATTGCTTTTAAATATGGGATTAACTCATAAAAATAAAAACCAAAAAGAAATTGAATATCATATCGCTGCTTGGCGTCCTTTTATTTTGTATATTCTAAACAGATTATTTGAATATAAAAAGGATCATAATCAAAAACTGGCGATTATTTTGTGGGGTGATAAAGCACAGAGCATCTTAAAAATATTCCCAAACGCAGAAGATAATTTTTGCGTTATAAAATCGTTGCATCCTGCGTATCAAGGTGGAATACATTTTAAATCCGCAAAATGTTTTGAAAAATGTGATAAATATTTAGACCATTCAATAATGTGGGATAAATTATAATATAATGGGATTTTTGTAAAAAAATAATGAGCTAGTTTCAAAACCCGTCAAAAGTAGAGCTATAACGTGTTGTTTATTTTTATGTCTTTATAGTTGATGTGTTTTAATATTTTATCTTTTTGGGTCTTCTTTATAATTTCAGTCTTTTGTGCAGAACTTACAAACTTTGAAATAAGATTTTCCATTTGATCGATATCTTTATTTGATAAAGATGTATTTTTTTTATCTAAAAGATATCCTACGCTACGAAAAAACGAGAACTTTTATTAACAATATTTTTTAAGATTTTAAATAATTTTACACTTGCTTTGGTTATTTCGTCTTCCGAACTTTTAAACAAATGTAAATAACAGTCGGTTTGATAAGAAAGAACAGTGTTTTTGAGAATTATTTTGGTGCAAAATTTGCATCCTACAAACGGAAATCCTTTATCAAAAAAATTGCAGAGTGATTTTCTACAAAAATATTGAATGTTAGATGGTAACAAATTCTTAATGTTGACAAAAATAAAGCAATTTTTGAGGGAAAAAATATTTTATATATTTAGTAGATTTGTTAGGTAGTTCTATGAATAAAATTAACAGTATACCATTCCATAATTGTAATATTTCGCTCAAAGGTAACAAACATGAAGCTGAACAGCTTGCTTGTTCAGATAACAAGTGTAAAAATTATTCAAATGAGTACATGAGTTCAGGCATAAGCTCTGCTTCACGTGCTTATGGTCTGAGTTTTATTAATAAAAATAAAACAATTCCCCAAATGTCTTTAAAAGATATGGTTCAATGGTTTGAAACACAGGGAAAAGTTGAAGGCAAGGATTTTGAAATAGATTCCTCTTGTTCGATGGGCAATACATTACTAATTCTAAAAAATAAACAAGGTCAGGAAGAATTAACAATACATTATGATAATGGTAATCATAATTCTTGGAGTGGATATGAAGTTTCAGAATATAAAAATGGGAAATTATGTAAACAGACAAGCAGAGATTATAACGGGAATATAAACTGTAATCTGCAAGTATATGATAAAAATGATGAAAGAATACACCATTTGCAAGAATCATTAACATTTGATACAACTCCTGAAGAGTATATAAAATATTTAAATGATAACAATATTAATTACAATATAGAATATACAGGGGATGAAGAAAATAATCGCAGTATACACATAGATGTATTAGATGCTAATAAAAAAGAAACAAAAGGAATTTGGTACTATTATGGGGAAAATAAGTTTGATGAGCATTGTCAATTTGTTTCACAAAGCGATATCAACGAAAACGGTGAAGAATACAGGCGATTAATGTTTAACAAAGATAATGTTGAAGTTGTTACATATGTAAATTATTTATAATTGGACATGAATAAACTGTCTTGACTCGCTCGCACGAAACGTACCTACGTGTTTTGCCTGCGTGATTTTATCACTTGGCAAAAGCACTCCGCACTTTGCTCGCAAGTTTGTAGGGTGCAATTCTTTGCACCGATTTTCTATTAATGAAAAGTAGCTGACCGGTGTGAGTCTGTAGGTTGGGCATACTTGTCCAACAATAACTTTTGAGTGCAATTATTGGGACAAGATGTGCAAGAAAGCGGACATTTTTGTTACCAAAACCGGACATTTCGGACTTTTATATTTAACCAATTTCCGACCTTGCAAAATTGGCAAAAGCTGGATTGCTTCGGGCATTCGCCCTCGCAATGACATAAAACCCTTCCGAGCAAATGTCCTGAAAAAAGGTAGCCACAGGCAGAACCGTTTCGGCTTTTGCTCGTGTAAAGACACACCCTATATGATTATTTGTAACAGTGTAGTTGATTATTAAACATAAAAAAATATAATTAATTTGTGTTGTTTTTGAAAACTTTT
>CACXDL010000038.1 GCA_902766395.1 uncultured bacterium | reverse complement strand
TGGAAGGGCGAAAGCCTGTTTGACCACGAAAGGAGAAAAAATGGCAAAAAAAGTAGTAGGAAAAATCAAGCTTCAAATTGAAGCAGGAAAAGCAAATCCATCACCACCGGTTGGTCCTGCATTAGGTCAGCATGGTGTTAACATTATGGATTTTTGTAAGCAATTCAATGCTAAAACTCAGGACAAAGCAGGTTATATTATTCCTGTTATTATTGATGTATACGAAGACAGAAGTTTTACTTTTGTTATCAAGTCACCACCGGCTCCTGTATTGATTAAAAAAGCTATTAACTTAGCAAAAGGTTCTGCTGCTCCAAATAAAGATAAAGTTGGAGAAATTACAAGAGCTCAATTAGAAGAAATCGCTAAAACAAAAATGGATGATTTGAATGCAACATCTATGGAAGCTGCTGTAAAAATGATAGCAGGTTCTTGCAGAGCAATGGGTGTTACAGTTAAAGATTAGTAAGATGGAAGGACGAAAGTCCGTTAGTACCACGAAAGGAAAAAAAGAAAAATGTCAAAATTAACTAAAAAACAACAGAAAACTCAACAAATGTTGGAAGGTTTTAATCAACCTGCGACTGCTGTTGATGCAATAAAAAAATTGCAAGAAATTTCAAAAGAAGTTTCAAAATTTAATGAAACAGTTGAATGTCATATGAGATTAGGTATTGATGTTCGTCAAGCAGATCAACAAATCAGATCTACAGTTGTATTGCCTGCAGGTTTAGGTAAAACTGTAAGAGTTTGTGTTATTGCAAAAGGTGCAAAAGTATCTGAAGCAACTGAAGCCGGTGCAGATTTTGCCGGAGCAGAAGAAATTGTTGATAAAATTGCAGGCGGATGGTTTGAATTTGATACTTTAATTGCAACACCTGATTGTATGGGTATGCTTGGTAAATTAGGTCGTGTATTAGGACCTAAAGGTTTAATGCCAAACCCTAAAACAGGTACTGTAACAATGGATATTGCTAAAGCAGTTAAAGATGCTAAAGCAGGTAAAGTTGAATACAGAGCAGATAAACAAGGTATGATTCACTGTCCTATCGGTAAAATTCAATTCTCTGAAGAAGATTTAATTAAAAACTATGCAACATTAGCAGATGCAGTTTTGAAAGCAAAACCATCTTCAGCAAAAGGTACATTTGTTAAGTCAGTTTACTTGTCAACAACAATGGGCCCTGGAATTAAATTAGACCCGAAAGTATTTGCAGCTGAAGTTAAAGAACTTATATAGTTTGCAAATAAAAATTAAGTAAAAAAAGCTGTTTGATATAATGTCAGACAGCTTTTTAATTTGCATAATGCAATAAAAACAGAGGTTGATTTTACTCAACCTCTGTTTCTAAAATATTTTAAATTAAACTGAAGCAAGAGTTTTAGATTGTTCCAGTTGTAGTGTAACTGTAGTTATATCACAAACAGAGCTTGGTCCGAAGTACTGAATTGCTCCCGGGAACAAGTATCTGTCATTCATTGCCCAATCTTCACGGTTGTCTGCAAGTTGTTTAAATACAGGTCCGTCAAGTTCAACTAATGCTTTTTTAATAACCGGTTTCATTTCACCGTGACGTTTTTCCATATTCATCATCATTGTCAAAGGAACACCGCCGGCAATCCATTGATCTGCAGGAGCTGTTAAATTTTTAACTGATGATAAATAGCCTGACAAACCATTATAAATTAATGCACATGCATTATATCCTAATGAATAGCAATAATCTGCGTCAAAGTTTGATGGGAACGCGCATCTTCCTTCATAACCGAAGAAATGAGATTGTGCAGAGAATTTACCAATGAAATCACCTTGTAATTTCAAATCATCCAATCTGTTTGCGATCATTTCAATTAGAAGTTTTTCTGTTTCAATTTTAGAAACCTGAACATTACCGTGAGGATCACGGTCAGCAAGTAACTGTTCTTTGATTAGTGTTGGTAATGAAGAGTAAACACTTGCATTTGCAGAATCTAATCTGTTTTCAACAATATCAAATTTTTCTCTGATGGTTGTTGCGTTTACAAAACTTGGATCAGATTCTAGTGTAGCCATGATATCGTTTAGGTTAGATATCATAGAACCCATTTCAGGGATAAATTCAATTAAACCTTCAGGAATAACTGCTATACCAAAATTTTTACCCGCATTTGCACGTTTTACAATGATATCAACCATATAATCAATTATTGAAGAAAGTGACATTTTCTTTTGTTGTACTTCTTCAGAGATTAATGTGATATTTGGTTGGGTTTGTAATGCTGCTTCTAGAGCAACGTGAGAAGCACTTCTTCCCATAATTTTAATAAAGTGCCAATATTTTTTAGCTGAATTAGCATCTCTTTGAATATTTCCGATTAATTCTGCATAAGTTTTTGTTGCAGTGTCAAAACCGAATGAAATTTCTATTTGATCATTTTTCAGATCACCGTCAATTGTTTTAGGGCATCCGATTACCTGAATACCTGTATTGTTTTTAATAAACCATTCAGCAAGTAAAGCAGCGTTTGTATTTGAATCATCGCCACCAATAATTACAACGGCAGTAATTCCTAATTTTTGACAAACAGCCAAAGATTTTTGGAATTGTTCTTCAGTTTCAAGTTTAGTTCTTCCGGAACCAATAATATCAAAACCACCTGTATTTCTGTATGCATTAATGAATTCATCGTCAAATTCAACATATTTTCCATCAATGATACCGGATGGTCCGCCTAAAAATCCATACAATTTACTTGATGGATTTGCGTTTTTCAAGGCATCATATAAACCTGCAATAACATTGTGTCCGCCTGGTGCCTGACCACCGGATAGAATTACACCAACATTTTTAGCTTCACTTGATTTTGAAGAAGATGAAACTTTAAATGTTACTGTTGGTTTACCGTAAGTATTTGAGAATAAATTTTTAATATCCCCCTGATCAGCAACCGATTGTGTTGGGTTGCCTTCAACCATTTCTAAAGAATTTATTCCGTTAGCAAGACTTGACGGAAGTTTTGGTTGATACTTAAGTCTTTCAATTTGTAATGGTGAAAGTTTAGTCATTTAATTATCCTTTCCTTTTGTTATACGTATTTCTACAATGAAAATATTACTACAAAAACAAATTGTATTAAAGTAAACGCCTGTTTTATGTTCTCAGATTTTATAATTTGTGCTAAAATTACTATTAAATGGTTAAGAGGAGCTGTTTATGCAATCAGAAAAACGTCCCTGGGGATATTTCACGGTAACATCAACAGGTAATGGTTATCAGACAAAAATTTTACATGTTAACGTTGGGCAAAAATTATCCGTACAATCTCATAATTTTCGTTCAGAACATTGGATAGTTGTAAGCGGTAGGGCAAAAGTTCTATTAAATAACAAAGAATATATATTAAATGTTGGAGAAAGCATAGATATTCCTTTAAAAGCAGTCCATTCTCTGCAAAATCCTTTTGAACAGGACTTAGAAGTTGTAGAAATTCAAATGGGAGAAAATATTTCAGAGGACGATATTATTCGTTACGAAGATGTATACGGCAGAGTTTAAATGTTACTAAATCTTAATATATTTATCGCCCAATATTTCTGATTGTAAAGACAAAATTTTTCTTTAAAAAGAATTATTTAATAAACTATTTATTTTTTATTTTTAAAAATGAAAAGTGTCGCTATAACACGAATTGACCCTGTTTTTAAATGTAAAGTTTTGTTAAAATTAACTATATTTATTTACAGAAACATGGTTTTTGTTCCGTTACATGGATTATAATATATATAGATAGATATACCCCTACATATATTGCAAATAATAAGCCAATAAATATTTTGTTATAATCAAAATAGAAAGGTGGCGAATATGAGCAACCTACAATTTCAAAATGACATAGAAAAACTTGTGGAAGTGCTACCGCAAAAGATAAAACAAGGAATTTCTTATGCGAGTATGGATGATGCAATTGAAATTGTTCTTGATTTAGGCAGGGTTCCGGAAATTCGTCATTCAGACGGGAAGATAGAATACATTAATGTTTCTGCGGTTGAAGAAGAGGATTTGGGATACATAATTTCAAAAATTCCGGAATTTACTTCTGATAATCGTTCAGGAATTGCAGGAACATTGCATAGGATTAGTGCCATACGTAACAGACAAGGCAAAGTTGTTGGTTTAACCTGTCGTATTGGTCGTGTTGTAACAGGAACAATTTCCTGTATAAAAGATATTTGTTTGCAAAATAAAAGTATATTGTTTCTTGGTCGTCCCGGGGTTGGTAAAACGACAAAACTTCGTGAAATATCAAGACTTGTTGCTGATGAACTTGCAAAACGAGTTGTAATTGTTGATACATCCAATGAAATTGCAGGAGATGGTGACATTCCGCATCCTGCTGTTGGCCATGCCAGAAGAATGCAGGTTCGTCAGCCGGAATTTCAAAAAGATATAATGATTGAAGCAGTTGAGAATCATACTCCTGAAGTTATTATTGTCGATGAAATTGGAACTGAAGCAGAAGCTCAGGCAGCCCGTACAATTGCAGAGCGTGGTGTAATGCTTATAGCGACTGCTCATGGTAATACATTAGAAAATTTAATCAAAAACCCGACATTGTCGGATTTGGTTGGGGGCATTCAATCTGTTACATTGGGTGATGATGAAGCAAAACGTCGTTCTTCTCAAAAAACAGTTTTGGAACGTGAAAAACAACCAACATTTGATATTGTAATAGAAATTTTAGACAGAAACACATTAGCCGTTTATAAAGATACTGCGGAGGCGGTAGATTACATATTAAGAGGATGGCCGATAAGACCTGAGATCAGAAAAGTTGATAAAACTTATGAATTTACCGCTTCTGCTCCGGTTACTGCGGTACAAAGAGTTCCAAATGTTATCGACAAGATAAAGGCGTTAGACAAAACAATAGAGCATCCTGAAAGTTTGAAATTTAGTTTTTCAAGACAAAAATATGTTGAAGAAGTAAAGAATTACAAAAAGATTTATCTGTATGCAGTATCAAGAAGTATAGCTGAAAAAGTTATCGAAAGACTTGATCTAAATGCAGAAATAACAAGGAATCTTGATGATGCAGATATAGTAATTGCCCATAAAAACTTTGTAAAAGGCGGCGCAAAAGTGTTAAGTACTGCAGAACATGACAGGTTACAAATCTTTTATGTAAAAACAAATTCAATGGCACAAATTCAAAAAATTATTAAACAAGCATTAGATATTGCAGAGCTAAACAGTAAACAAACATTTTATGATGTAACAGAACAGGCTCTCGATGAAGCAAAAGAGGCTGTTGAAAAAGTTTTAACAGGCAAAGTTAAAGATATAGAATTAAAACCTCAAAATCAGCAAATAAGAAAATTACAGCATGAGCTTGTAGAACAGCATAATCTTGAAAGTACTTCCGTTGGAGAAGGTGAAAACAGACACCTGCGTATTGTCGGCGGAACCGAATTTCACAAAAATACAGCATCTGAATAAATCTTAAATATTAATCAAGTTTGAGCCCCTTTCTATAAATAAAGAGAAAAATTACGTCATTTTTCTGCCGAAATAATTTCAGAAGGGGGTTCACGTATGTAAAATAAAAGCCTTGAATTATTTCAAGGCTTTAAAAATATGCTTTTATTATGTAAAATTATTTTTTAACATCTTCTTTTATGACAATCAAATTATTCATAATCTTCATTGCAGTTGTGGGAAGAACAACATGTTCCAAACCATCCGCAATACTAATAATTTTCCCGGCACCAAGAACAACTTCTTCTCCTTTGTAGATAAATTTGTAATCCGTATCTCTGTCTGAACGAATTGTGATTTGAGATGTCATATTTTTACTCCTTAAATCGGCTATACCACGCATGATTATAACTTATAATTCGGGAAAAATCAAGAAAACAATTATTCAAAATTATACTTCAATATTTTTGCAATCTTCTCTGTTAATTGCTTTTTGCTCACCTGTTGCAAGATTTTTAACGGATACCTGATTTGATTTAATTTCATCTTCTCCGAGTATCAATGCGTAATTCGCAACTTTTGATGCTTTTTCAAGTTGTTTTGTAAATTTTTTATTTGCTAAATCGAATTCAATATTTAATCCGTGCGCTCTCAATTCTTGGGCAAGTTTAAATGCTTCCTGACTGTCATTTGAAACTATGTAACCATCAAGTTTTTTGGATTCTTTTTGAGGTAAAAGCGAAATCAGTCTTTCCATTCCCATGGCAAAGCCAATTGCAGGAGTTGGTTCACCTCCTAGTTGTTCCACAAGATTGTCATATCTTCCGCCACCACAAACTGCATTTTGAGAACCTAAATTATTTGATTTTATTTCAAAAACTGTTCTTGTATAGTAATCTAAACCACGAACTAAAAGTTTATTTTCATTGTATTTGATACCTAAGTTATCAAGGTATAATTTTAATTCCTTATAGTGTTCACGGCATTCATCACAGAGAAAATCTGACATTATTACTTCTTGTATTTCTTTTTTTGCGTATATTGCCTGACATTCAGGAACTTTACAATCCAAAAGTCTTAAAGGATTTTTTTCATAACGATTTTGACAATCCTCGCACAAATTATTCAGGTATGGCTTAATAACAGCTTTGAGTTTTTCTTTAAAATCAGCTCTGCATTTTGGACAGCCAAGAGAATTTATTTCAACTTCAAGATCATTAAGTCCGACAGATTTAAGAAAATCTGTTGCCATAAGAATAATTTCAGCATCGGCAGCCGGCTGTTTAATTCCAAACATTTCAACACCAACCTGATGAAATTGTCTTTGACGGCCGGCCTGAGGTCTTTCATATCGAAACATCGGACCGTGGTACCAAAGTTTTACAGGGGCAGGAAGTCTGTGCATACCATTTTCTATATATGAACGAACAACTCCCGCAGTATTTTCAGGTCTAAGTGTAATGGAACGTTCGCTTTTTTCAAAAGTATACATCTCTTTGTTAACGATATCAGTTGTATCGCCAACACCACGTGAAAAAAGTTCGGTAACTTCAATGATTGGTGTTCTGATTTCTTTTACACCAAAACTTGAAAAAACTTTATTTGCTTTTTCTTCCACAAATTGCCACATGTTAATATCTTGCGGCAAAATATCCTTTGTTCCTTTTAATACTTTTAAAATTTGTCCCATAATCTGATTATATTATTTCAAAAGTTCAAGTCAACGCAAATATAAAAATTATGATATAATTTGATTATAAAAGGAGAGAATTATGGCACTTTTGCATACTATGATCAGAGTTAAAGATGTTGAAAAAAGTCTTGATTTTTACCAAAAACTTTTTAATATGGAACTTGCAGAAAAAAGAAGATTAGAGGATTGTTGGTTATATTTTTTAACTGATAAAGAGTCAGGGCAGCAAATTGAACTAACATATAATGACGAAACTCCACAAAATGGTTATGAAATTGGAAGCGGATTTGGACATTTTGCCTTTGGCGTTAAGTCTATGGATGAATTTACTAAAAAATTAAATGAGAATGGCTATTCATATCTCTATGAGCCGTTCGATTTGACGGGTAAGGGTTCTATGATTGCATTTATACAGGATCCGGACGGTTATGAAATAGAGATTATTGAAAAGGTTCAATGGTAGGAGAGTAATAAATGGCGGAAACAAAAGCAATAATAATGGTTATAGATTCAATGGGTATCGGTGCAATGGATGATTGCCGTGATTTTGGCGATGTCCCTGAATGTAATACTTTGTATCATGTTGCAAAATACAATAATGGTTTAAAAGTCCCAAATATGGAAGAGCTAGGTCTTGGTTTGTTAGGAGATTTTGAAGGTATTAAAAAAGTTGAAAACCCAAAAGGAACTGTTGCAACTCTTGTAGAAAAATCAAAAGGTAAAGATACAACAACAGGACACTGGGAAATAGCGGGACTTGTTTTAGAAAAACCTTTCGCGACTTATCCAAACGGTTTTCCACAAGAATTGATTGATAAATTTATTGAGCAAACCGGATGTGGAGGAGTTTTGGCAAATATTCCAGCAAGTGGTACTAAAATTATTGAGCAATTGAATGATGAACATCACAAAACAAAATTTCCAATAGTTTATACATCAGCAGATAGTGTTTACCAAATTGCGCTGGATACTGATTTAATACCTTTGGAAACTTTGTATGATTGGTGTAAAATTGCGCGCAGACTACTTGATGAAGGGAATTACAAAGTCGCAAGAGTAATCGCAAGACCTTATAAAATTATCGATGGTAAACCGACAAGAATTTCGAAAGACAGACGTGATTATTCAATGGTTCCGTCTCATACATATTTGAATGATTTGAAAAATAGTGGTGCAAAGGTTATTGGTATCGGAAAAATTGAAGATATTTTCTCAAAATCAGGTATAACACATGCTATTCATACAGGTTCAAACAAAGAAGGTTTAGAACTGACTCTCAAGGCAGTAAAAGGAGAATTGCCACTGGAAAATATTGCTTACGAAAAAGATAAATCTTATAACGGTAATACTTTAATTTTTACAAATTTGGTTGATACTGATATGCTATACGGACACAGAAATGATCCGATTGGTTATGGTAAAGCAATAGAAGAAATAGATACTTACGTAAAACCAATAATAGAAGCAATGAACGAATATGATTTGTTAATTATTACGGCAGATCATGGCTGCGATCCTTGTGTTGAAGGAACAGATCATACAAGAGAAAAAGTTCCGTTTATTATGTACAGAAAATGTATGAATGGTAACGGTAACATGGGTGAGATTCTTGGTTTTGATTATATTGTAGAAATTTTAAAAGACACTTTTTTATAAACAGTAGAAATTTAAAAATTTTGTTGTATAATAGGTTTGTGAAAGAAATTTCACGAGGTTGTAAAAATAAGGAGAAATAAAAAATGGCAGTTACAATTAGTGATGCTTGTATAGCATGTGGCGCTTGCGAATCAATTTGCGACGCTGTATTTTCTATTGAAGACAAAGCAGTTGTTAATGAAGCAGCAGTTGCTGACAACATTGACAGCGTTAAAGAAGCAGCAGATGCTTGCCCGGTTGGTGCTATAGAAGTTGAATAGTTATTTAATTAACAAAAAACAGACCTTTTGGATAATCAAAAGGTCTGTTTTTTTATATAATTTATTTAAAAATCGCATAAAATAACAAGTTCTTTTCTGTTATATTGTGCTTCTTTTAAAGCATTTTCCTGAGAAAGGGAAATAACATCATCTCCGTCCATAATCCCATGAATCCGGCATTTTATTTCCGTAGATCCTTTGTTTTCGTTTTCTGTATTTGTAATTTTTTGTTCCAAAAGATCGACTCTTTGAGAAAGATTTTTAATTTTATCTATTTCTACTGATGATAAATTTTGTTTATATTTATAATAATCATCTGTATTTTGAATATTGTTTTCTGTTCGGATTTTATTTTCAACAGCATCTTTTGTGTTTGTATATATTGCTCCTACAACAAATACAAACATCAATAAAAATATAACAGTAACTATCTGAAATTTATTAAGTTCACGCATAAATTTGTATACTCCAATATTTATACTTAACAACATATTATCATAAAATTATGTTTTTTGCCTAGTAGTACAGTGCAAAAATATTAGAAAATAGTTTTGTAAAGTTTTGTAAATACATGTATAACATATATTAAAGTTCGGAGAAAAACAGACCGACATGGTATTTGAGCGATTAAAGTTACGAACTCAAAATGAAAGGAAAACAATGGGATTAGCAGCATCACAAGCTAGATTATTATCAATAACAGCCAGAAAAGCTGACTGCGAATTTCAATCCATGACATTGTCGCATGAGAAAATTGCTCTTGCCAGAAATATGGAAAGACTTTCTGATGAGTATCAGAATGCTTTAAAACAAACAAAATTAGTTTATGATTATTATGGATCAGGAACATCACAAATGGATTTAACTTATGGTTTGTTGATGAGTCCGTCTTCTTATAATGATTATTCTCCAAAATTAATTACAAATGCTCAAAACAAAGTTGTATTAGATTCTAAATTTGCGGCAGCAGCAGCAGTTGCCGGTATTCCTGTAGAAGGATATATGGGAACACCTTCATCTGATGTCAGAAACAGATTTGTTGAAGCATTAGTTGATTCAAATATAATTTCTGCATCAACAGGTATGGCAATTCAAAATGTTACATATAATAATCAGGTTGGCTTGGGTAATAATATGATTGCATCTCAATCAACAATGGTTATTACTTACGAAGATTTATTAAATGAACTTAATGCAAACTGTATTTCAACTTCAGAATACGGTTTGACATTGGGTGGTTTCTACGCATTACAAGATAATAATGATTTTGCTGATTGGTATTATATAACAGCAAGAGACAGAACTGTTAATGGTGAAATAGAGGAAAATGGTAATAAGATAACTCTTGATTTCAGTGAAGAATCCGGCTGGGAATTGATTAATGAAACACGAGCATATACTGGTGGGTATATCAACTCTCAATTGGGTGAAAGCGGAGTTGGGTTATATGTCAATGATAAAGAAAATAATAGAGTAGAGCAATATATTGATCCAGATCATGATGACGGAACTCGTATACCAACATCAGGTGAAAAAAATTCCAGATCAATTACACTAAAAGAATTATTAGATGATGAATATCAATTTAACTTTGTATTAGGTGTTCCGGATACTACTGCTAATTATCCTTGCCATATAGATTTTTATGCCAAAAACAGATGTGCAAATGGCTGGCATAATGAACATGATTTTACAGCCAGTGTAAATTTTGAGGATCCGGAATCAGTTGCAGCAGAAAGAGAACGTCTGTGGAACGAATATGTAAATGCAAACTGGAAAAATGATGACGGTTCATGGGATAATAGAACGAAACAGTACCAAAGAGAATATGGCTGGTTTTCATGGGATGAATCTAGTTACAATGGTCAAGAAATGCCTTTTTGGCAAGCTACGATGTATAAACATGCAGATAACTATGCTGATGAATATCTTGAAGCAATGAGAAAAGGATATGAAGCCGCTTTGGAAAGTGGAACATCCAGACTCACAGAATCACACGCAAAAGACATTGCATATTTGCAGCAATTAATAATCGGTGATGAATCTGAAGGGAACTTCTCTTTTTTAAACTGGATGGTTGATCAATTCCAAATGGTCTTAGGTGGCAGAGATGAAAATAATATGGCGTTGCAATATGCATACAATGCTGTATATGATCTTCTTTATCCGAATGAAGATGTTCAAGCCGCTGCAGCTTCTTGTGCGCTTGATACAAATCCAAGCAATGATACCATAGAGTCATATCAATCTATTATTACTGATCTTGGTAATAAAGTTGGTTTAGATACCTTAAAAGAGAAATCACAAAATTATTTGGGTTTTGTAAATGTAACACAAAAGGGTCATCAAGGTGTCAGTGTCAACTTAAACAACTTGGCAAAAGTATTTTTAACAGCATATGTTGAGTATATGGGTGGTGTTGAAAATTCTGATTATCAATATAATGTTGGTGCAGTATCGGGTAACAACCTGTACGAACCAAAGAACGGTGATAAATTTACCATTTTAGGCTCAACAGAAGTTGATGATTCTACAGATAACTTAACTGCAACATATTACGATATGTTATTTAACCAAATATGCGTTAATGGTTGGACCCAAAATAACAAAGTAAGTGATTCTGAGTATATGCAGGAGATGTTAAAATCAGGAACGTTCTTTATTTCTTCAATAAATAATGATAACAATTATTATCAAAATGCATACAGTTCGGATGTATATGTTTCTGAAATAACAGATGCAGATGCGGTTGCTCAGGCAGAGGCAAAATATAACGCAGAAAAAGCAAAAATAGAATCAAAAGAAAATATTATTGATATGAAAATGAAAAACCTTGATACAGAAGTTTCTGCACTTACTACCGAGTATGATACAACCAAAAATCTTATAAACAAAACGATAGAAAAAACTCTGAAGCGTTATGAGGCATAAAGAAAATTTTAATTACCCCCTTCACGAATTTAAAGTGAAGGGGGTAATTTTAATAAAAAATTAATAAAAAACAGCCTGATTTTGCTTAAATACCACAATATGTGTATTGATTTTTATAAGTGTTTATAATACAATTTATTTGTATAACTAACCTTTAAAGGAGGAAAAAGTATGGAAACTTATGGTATTGAAAAATTAGGTATTACATCTCCATCTGCAGTTCATAGAAACTGGACACCTGCTCAATTAACAGAAGCAGCACTCAGACGCGGAGAAGGAACATTAGCAAACAATGGTGCACTTGTTGTTACAACAGGAAAATATACAGGTCGTTCACCTAAAGACAAATTTATTGTTGATACTCCAAGTATTCATGATGATATTGCTTGGGGAAAAGTAAACAGACCAATAAGTCGTGAAGCATTCAATTCTATTAAGTCAAAAATGATTGATTATTTGAATGGTAAAGAAGTATTTATTTTTGATGGTTTTGCTGGTGCTGATAAAAAATATACTCAAAAATTCAGAGTTATTAATGAAATGGCATCTCAAAACATGTTTATTCACCAATTGTTAATTAGACCAACAGCAGAAGAATTAGCATCTTATGGTGAAGCTGACTATACAATTATTTGTGCTCCTGGATTCAAATGTGATCCTGCAGTTGACGGAACAAATTCTGAAGCATGTATAGCAATTGATTATGAAGCTCATATGATTATCATTGCCGGTTCTCAATATTCTGGTGAAATCAAAAAATCAGTTTTCGCTACTATGAACTATGTAATGACTAAGAAAAATGTTCTTCCAATGCACTGTTCAGCAAATATGGATCCGCAAACCCATGAAACAGCCGTTTTCTTCGGTCTTTCAGGAACAGGTAAAACAACTTTATCAGCTGACCCATCTCGTAAATTAATCGGTGATGATGAACACGGTTGG
>CACXDL010000037.1 GCA_902766395.1 uncultured bacterium | reverse complement strand
TCTGACCGCTTTCTTTGACCGCCCAAAGAAAGCGGTCTACTATAAATATTTATTTCTTTGAGATAGATATTTATAACAAATGTTATGAAATAAAAACTTATTTCATTTTGTCCGGATGCGCAGAATTCGACAAAATTATTTCATAATACTCGTTTTTGTCGATATTTACTCCCATTGTTTTTGGGTCACAATATTTTTTCTTTTTCTTTTTTAACAATTTTTTGTAATCACCACTCATAGCAATATTTATAACACGAAAAAAGTAAACTTTACAATTCGCAAATATGCAAACCACAATTACTTGCAAATAAAAAGTGTTTATTATAGTATATGGTAACAAGCGTGCGCTCGCGTAGGTTTTATGTGGAAAAATCTTTATAGCGTGAGTTAAGGAATAGTAAGTAGCAAAATAAATATAAAGGAACACAAAAATGAATAACCCTGTAATTGATGAATTAGAAAAAGAATATTTAAAGGCAGAATTACCAACTTTGAATGCCGGAGATACAGTAAAAGTTTTTGTAAAAATCGTAGAAGGCAACAAAGAAAGAATTCAGGCTTTTGAAGGTACAATTATTAAAATGCACGGTGCAGGTTTAAATAAAACTATCACTGTAAGAAAAGTATTCCAAGGTGTTGGTGTTGAACGTGTATTCTTAATCAATTCTCCTCGTATTGATAAAATTGAAGTATTAAGACGTGGAGACGTTAAACGTGCTAAATTGTACTATTTAAGAGAACGTTCAGGTAAGGCAACTCGTATTAAGGAAAAAATTGAAAAAAGATAAAACACATATTCACTGGTATCCTGGACATATTGCAAAAGCCGAAAGGAAATTAAAAGAACAACTTTCTTTAGTGGATGCCGTTATAGAAGTAATTGATGCGAGATTACCAATATCAAGCAGATATGACAATATTTCGGGACTTCTGAACCAGAAGCCCCGATTTTTGTTGATTAATAAATCCGATTTAGTTGATAAAAACGAATTGGAGAAATTTATTAAATATTTAAAAAAAGAAACCGGTTTGACTGTAATCCCAACAACTTCCAGAAATTCGAAAGACTTAAATATAATAGTTAAAGAAGCAATCAGACTATCCGAACCGAGAATCCAGGCAATTATGGCAAAGGGATTATTAAGAAGACCCGCAAGAATTATGGTTGTGGGATTACCAAATGTAGGAAAATCCTCAATAATAAATAAACTTACACATTCATCAAAAACAAAAACAGGTGCAAAAGCAGGCGTGACAAGACAACAGCAATGGGTCAGAATAAATCCTCAACTGGAATTACTTGATACCCCCGGAATTATTCCAATGCGTCAGGAAGATCAAGAGCGTGCAAATAAACTGGCTTTTGTTAATTCTGTTGGAGATAACGCATACTCAAACGATATTGTTGCTAAAGAATTACTTAAAAATTTAAATGAAAATCAATTACAAATTTTTAAAGAATATTATAAAATTCCACAAGATAATGAATTAACACTAGAAAATATTGCCTATACAAGAAAATGGCTGAAACAAGGAGTTGAACCTGACATAGAAAGAACTTCAGGTTACATTCTAAAGGACTTCCGTGATGGCAAAATCGGAAAATTTATTTTAGATAATTTAGATAAAAGCCCTTTTTGATAAAAGGGCTTTTATATCAAATTTATCTATTTAAAAAACCTGCCATTGTCGGCATACTTGATGGGACCAGAGGAACCTGTTGAGGCTGCATTTTCGCAACAGCCAATTCTTTTTCTTTTGCCCTTCTTTTATCTGTCATAGCCTTGCACATGTCAGTCAAAGACCAAATCAAACCAGGAACTAATACTATTGTTGACAAGAACCCAAATGTTGAATTACAAGTCTTAGCCAACTTGAGAATTCCGTTTTGACCTTCAAACAATTTATAGAATTTTTTGATTAAATCTGTTTTATTTTGATGAGCTTCGCTTAATGCAGTTTTGATATCCTGAGAAGATGATCTGGCAAAAGTTTTGCCTTTTGCCTTTAAAATTTCTTCTACAACAGCTTTTACATTTTTGTCATGAGACAATGCTTTTTTAAGATTTCCACCGCTTTTTTCTATAAAATCTATAAATCCGTTTACGCCGCATTTATAATCTTCTAGATTCGTGTACTTAGATTCCAGTTGTTTACTTGAAAGGACAGAATGACGTTTATCTTCCGGATTCAAATAATCTATTACTTTTTGATACCATTTTCTTCCTTGAGTTGATTTACTGTTCAGAGCTAAACCTGTTAGTTTTGTAAACCCGTCAGAAAAAACTCTTGCCAACGCTTTAGCACCAAACAATAACGCCGTAAACGCTGTCATATCACGAAGAACAATTTCTCCATAGTCGTATTTATCTTGAGCATGAAATAATCTTGGAGGAATACAAAAACCATATAATAATATAGACATTGCATTACCCTGAATTACCGGACCACTAAGTTCAAAAACATCAGACCAATATTTTGCTGTTTTGTTATTAAACACCGCAGAACCAGCTTTTTCAACCATGCCGGCAGCACTGCCAAATGAAACGTTACCTTTGCCTACTTTATCTTTAACAGGGGCAACAGAATCATTTGCAACAACTGTTTTTCCTGATTGAAGAGCGGGTTCTTCTTCATTGGCTAGTGCAGGGTTTACACCATTTGTACCCATATTATACAATTTTGGAATCTGAGTATAGAATGCAGCAACTGACAAGAATAGACCTATATTTGTCAATAATCTCGAACCCATTCTGCGCTTTGTAAAATGGCTCATAATATTTTCTATTGTAGCTTTTCCATCTTTTTTCAATGCAGAATGTACATTTTTAACAGCATCGTCAAAATAATCACCCAAAGCTGAGGTCATTTCACTAATAGAGCCGGCCTTAACACCTTTAGAAGTCAATAATTCAACAGCCATCTCATCGACATTACCACCTATTTTTTGTTTTTTTAGTTTCATAAAGTCTTCTTCTATAGATGACCCTATTTGTGCTAATGCTTCTTTTCTTTGTTTTCTTTGGAAAAATCCTGATAATTCAGAATTTACTTTATCAATTTTTACCTGTTTATCTGCATAACTCTGAGCGATTTTTTCAATTTCTGATGCTGACATTTTTTCTGTATCAGATAAATGAGAATTTATACTTGTTTTAATAGTATCTGCAAATACTTGTTTATAGAAAGATGTTTTATCAGGATTACCATTTAATATAGCCTGAGTATTATTTTTTGCATAATCTGTAAAAGCATTTTTAAATCCATCAATATAATTTAATTTTACGTTATTTGCAGCTCCGAATTTCTTTTTAATACCTTTTAACAATACTAAAGGAATAACAAATGCACTTGGCCCCGTTATAATTTCGCGAATACCTTCTTTTTTTGCATAAGCCCAATTTAATTCACGTTTAGGATTGCCATTTTTATCAAGTATTTCATTACCGTTTTCGTCGCGTTTCTTTTTTCCGCCACGGGTTAAGCCCTTACCAACACGTGGAGCGATAAACCCAATACCATCCTGTAAGATAAATGATAGTGCATAACCACCGGTAGCAATAACATCCATCAACCATACAACAGGATTTGGAGCAGAAAAACCACCTGTAAAAGCAACCTGTTTTGGTGCAGATGTAGCATTCTGCATGGCATAAGGATTGCGTCTTACAACCTTTATTTTTTTAGCTGTATTATTTGTATTTATTCTTGCTTTTATTGATTCTACCGACATAATCCCTATCGAAATTGACTAGACTACCTATAACTAGATAAAAACAATGTCATTAAATTTATTGTTATTTTATCGGGTAATGTTTCAAAACTTTTACATTAAACTTTAAAGTTAAGAACAAGTGTACTTATTATACTTAATATTTATACTTTTTTCAAGTAATTTACTACAAATATAATATTTGTTTACATAAATCTTTACAAATAAGCATGAAATTAAGACTATAATAGAAATATTGACATCAATATATGTCTTTAATACACTAAATTTATGGAAGTAAATGTTATCGGCGCAGGACTCGCAGGTTCGGAAGCAGCTTTACAATTAGCTAACAGAGATATCAAGGTCAATTTATATGAAATGCGCCCGAAAACTCAAACTGGCGCACATAAAACAACTAATTGCGCGGAATTTGTATGTTCAAACAGTTTAGGTTCGTATGATATAACAAATGGCAGCGGTTTATTAAAACATGAAATGGAAATTTTGGGTGGAGAACTTATTAAAATTGCAAAAGCATGCTCGGTTCCTGCCGGTAATGCATTAGCAATAGACAGAGAAAAATTTTCACAAACAGTAACTGATAAAATTGAACAAAATCCAAATATAAATTTGATAAGAACAGAAATTACTTCTATCCCAGAGACTCCTACTATTATCGCTTCCGGTCCTTTGACCAGTGACAAATTTGCTCAAAATATAAAAAATTTTACCAATAGTGATTACCTGCATTTTTTTGATGCAATTGCACCTATAGTTGAATGCGACAGCATAAATTTTGATATAGCATTCTGGGCAAGTCGTTATGATAAAGGAGAAGCATCTTATATTAATTGTCCAATGAACAAAGAGCAATATGAAAAATTTTATAATATTTTAATCAATGCTCCAAGAATAGAACAACACACTTTTGAAAAAGGTGCAAAATTTTTTGAAAGTTGCCTGCCTATAGAAGTTCTGGCCTCCCGGGGGGAAGACACACTACGTTTTGGCCCGATGAAACCGGTTGGTTTAATTGACAAAAGAACAAATGAAAAAAATTATGCAGTCGTTCAATTAAGGCAAGACAATAGCGCAAAAACTTTGTACAACTTAGTCGGATTCCAGACCAACATCAAGTGGGGAAGTCAAAAAGAACTGTTACAAACAATTCCCGGGCTTGAAAATTGCAACATCGTCAGATACGGAGTAATGCACAGAAATACATTTATAAATTCTCCAAAACTACTTAAACCGACTCTTCAAACAATTAAAAGAAATGATTTATTTTTTGCCGGACAAATTACGGGAACAGAAGGGTATACAGAATCTATTGCATCAGGACTGCTTGCGGGAATCAATATGGCAAAATACTTAAAAGGAGAGTCCCTGTTTGAATTGCCGGAAGAAACCATGCTTGGAGCACTAACACACTATATAACTAACCCAGAAAATAACAATTTTCAACCAATAAATTCTAACTGGGGAATTATTCCAGCTATAGAATTGCCCAAAAAGGAACGAAAAAATAAAAAGCTTAAGGGTGAATTAATGTCAAAAAGGGCTATCGAAACTCTAAAGAAATATATTATTTAATAAATTCTTTCACCTGTTTGTTTATCAAATTTATATAAATCTGAAGAATTTATTGAAATATCTAATTTATTACCAATACTGTATTCTGAAGGTAACTTAGCGCAACACTTATGTTCACCAATATCAAAATATGCTATTTTTTCACTGCCAAGCATCTCTGAAATTTCTACATCAGCCTGTATTTTTATGTCACCATCAGACATATTCATTTTTTCAGGCCTTATACCATAAACATAGTTTTCATCTAAACCTAAATCTCTACCATCAATAAAATTCATCTGAGGAGAACCTATAAATCCTGCGACAAATGTATTTTTAGGGTTGTTATAAACCTCTTCCGGAGTATCTACCTGCTGTATGTCACCATTATTTAACAATACTATTCTGTCACCCATAGTTAAAGCCTCAGTTTGGTCATGAGTCACATAAATAAATGTCGTTTGCAATTTTTCATGCAATTTTTTAATCTCTGAACGCATCTGAACTCTTAATTTCGCATCTAAATTTGATAACGGCTCATCCATAAGAAATACTTTAGGATTTCTTACTATAGCACGGCCAAGAGCAACCCTCTGACGCTGCCCCCCGGACAACTGCTTAGGCTTTCTGTCGAGGTATTCTCCCAAATTTAGTATTTCAGCAGCATGCTTAACTTTTTTATCTATTTCTTCTTTTGAAACTTTACGCATTTTTAATCCAAAGGCAATATTCTCGCGTACAGTCATATGCGGATATAGCGCATAACTTTGAAAAACAAACGCAATATCTCTGTCTTTTGGGGGTACATTATTGACTTTTTGATCACCAATATAAATTTCACCGGAGGTTATATCTTCTAAACCGGCAATCATACGAAGTAAAGTCGACTTACCACAACCGGAAGCACCAACCAATACGACAAATTCTTTATCCTTAATTTCCAGATTAACATTGTTAATAACAGTTTTATTGTTATCGTACGTTTTGCACACATTTTTTAATATAACATTACTCATTTTTTTCCTTTTCTACCGGCAAAATTATTGTATATACCGTACCTGCCATAACTTCAGAAGATATATCAAAATATCCGCTTGCCCTTTTTATCATTATACTGGCAGCCCCTAATTTAAAAGCTTGCAACAAATCTCTTCTGCCCTTATCCAACTGTAAATAAGGATCACATATTGCCTTTATAGTTTTGGCATCAAATCCTTTTCCACTATCTTTGACAATAATACTAATATATTTCTTCTCTTCATTTAATCCATAAGTTAAAGACATCTCTTCATTTGGAGGAGATATTATAAGAGATACAATACCCGATTCAACAGTAGACAGAGATACCTCTAAAATATTTTTTAATGCCTTTTTTATAATTTTAAGATCAGTATAAATTGCACGTTTTTCTACAGAATCATACTCAAAATTTATTTCAACCTTATTTTGTTCAAAATGCTTCAAAACATCTTTGACCTCAGATACGATATCAAATTGCTTATAATCCGGATCATACAAAGAAGATTCCGCATTAGAAAACTCAATAAATTTTTCCACAAAACAATGCAAATCCTTGGCACTTGTATTTATTATTTTTATATACTTGAGCTGCTTTTCTGATAAATCTCCACCAAGACCATCTATCATACCCTTTGAAAAACCTAAAATTGAATCAACCGGCGATATTAATTCCGACTCAAGTTTTGAAAGCATAATATTTTTTTCAGCATTGAATCTGTTTATTTTATCTTTTAATTCAATTTCAGAAATAGCATGTGTAACATCTCTTACAGAAATATAATAATTTTTTTCAGTTCTAGAAGCGCTCAGCTCTATATAAAATTCTTTTTCTTTTAAATATCCTGTACCAAGAACAGCCTTTTTTTTACGAATCGACGAAGCCACAAGATCCATTGCATCTTTTATATAATGATCAATTTTCACATAAGGGACATCTTCACCAATACCAAAAACTAACTTTGCTTTAGTATTTACTTCTTTAATATATCCTTCTAAATCAGTGATAAATACCGAATCCGGGAAATCTTTTATAACATCAGATGCACCTAAAAACGAAACTAAACTCTTAACCTGCTTGTCGAAATTCATAATTTGCATTACACCCTATAATATTATATAATGGATGATAACATGAAAAATTAAAGATGTAAATTTTTGTAATTTTTTTTAGAACAAAGTAGCAAAAAAATATATTTATAAGTTTTCTAAACCAAGTAGAAAACATGAAGATAAAATTTCTGAAAGCAGGTGATACTATGAGAGAAATAGACAACAATCTTAAAGGAGTAAATTTTCAGGGAATTACACACAAAGCTGTAAACGAAGAAAGTTCGCAGCCTCAAACTCCGGCTCCAACACAAGAAGCAAAAGAAATCAATGATCTATCAAAAATGCCGGCAGCTTTCTTGGGAAAATCTCAGGTAGCAAACAATTCCACTGAAGCCGACATGCAGTTTTTAATGAAAAATTACGACAAAGTAGAAAAATTAAACGAACAATTTGATGCATATGCTCAAAAATTCGGATATGAAAAAGCTGCACAAATGCTTGATGAATTAACACCATCTAAATAAACAATAATTATTAATTTTGAGGAGATTAATCGTTTGCACTGGTTAAGAAATTAACCAGCCCTTGAAGACCAAGTTTATAACTGTCTATTTTGAAACCACATATTTGCCCTACACATACATCTGCAAACATAGATTCATGGCGGAATTCTTCACGGCGGTGAATATTTGATATATGAACCTCTACGGTAGGAATCTTTACAGCTAATAATGCATCTCTTATTGCAACACTTGTATGAGTATAAGCACCGGCATTAATAATTATTCCGTCAAAATTACCCAAGGCATATTGTATTTTTTCAACAATTTCACCCTCGAAATTGCTTTGAAAAATTTCAATATTAATGCCTAGTTCAAAAGAATATTCATGCAATTCCATTTCAATATCTTTATACGATTTTGAACCATACTGCTCAGGCTCTCTGACACCAAGCATGTTAATATTAGGACCATTAATTATCAGTATATTTAAGTCTCTTTCCATGTCTGCATTTTACCACAAAAAACCAGAAGTGTAAAGTTTTGTTACAAATATAATTTAGAAATGTTACAAACTTGACATGTTATTGTATCATGCAAATACAAACTATCCCAAAATCTCCTCCCAAGATTATTGTTCAAGTCGCAAAGAAGTTGTGACTTTTTTTTTGCTCCGAGCAGAGGCAGACACGAAAGTGTAAGCCGAAAATTATGGGAGAATAAATATTCTTCCTAATTTGAGGCGTTGCTGTTTACTGCGAGGAGCAGCTCCGAGCAGAGGCAGACACGAAAGTGTAAGCCGAAAATTACACATCTGTAAACGAATTTAGTTAATTAGCGGATGACGAGACCGTCTTGAGTCGTTCGCTATAAACGGCATTTCAGGTCACGACACTTGTCGTGCCCTTTCAGCCTCTGCT
>CACXDL010000036.1 GCA_902766395.1 uncultured bacterium | reverse complement strand
TTGGTACAGGGAAATCCTGATTGGGTTATTGACGAAATTATAAAATCAGGTTTGCGCGGCAGAGGAGGCGGAGGTTTTCCTACCGGTCAAAAATGGAAATTCACGGCTGCGAATAAAGGTGGAAAGTCTTATGTTGTTTGTAACGGTGATGAAGGAGATCCGGGAGCATTTATGGATCGTTCCGTTATGGAGGGCGATCCGCATAAATTGCTTGAAGGTATTGCAATTGCTGCTTACGCAGTGGGAGCTGACGAAGCATATATTTATGTACGTGCAGAATATCCGCTAGCGATTAAACGTTTAAGAAAAGCTATTGCTCAAGCTGAAGAAAGACATTTCTTAGGTGAAAACATAATGGGTTCAGGTTTTAACTTGACTATTCACATTAAAGAAGGAGCCGGAGCTTTCGTTTGTGGTGAAGAAACTGCTTTGATTGCTTCTATCGAGGGTGAAAGAGGTATGCCAAGACCAAAACCGCCTTTCCCTGCAAATAAAGGTTTATTTGGTCGTCCGACATTAATTAATAACGTTGAAACATTGGCTAATGTCCCTGTTATTATCAGAAAAGGTGCAGATTGGTTTAGCTCAATGGGTACGGAAACATCTAAGGGTACAAAAACTTTTGCTCTTACCGGTGAAGTTAATAATACCGGTCTTATTGAGGTTCCAATGGGAACAACTTTAAGAGAAATCGTATTTGATATCGGCGGAGGAATTCGTAACGGTAAGAAATTCAAAGCTGTTCAAATCGGTGGACCTTCAGGAGGATGTTTGACAGAAGAACATCTTGATATCCCAATGGATTACGATAACTTAATTAAAGCGGGTGCGATGGTTGGTTCAGGTGGTCTTGTTGTTATGGCTGAAGATACTTGTATCGTTGAAGTTGCAAGATTCTTTATGAACTTTACACAAAACGAATCCTGCGGTAAATGTGTTCCTTGTCGTGAAGGTACAAAAAATATGCTTCGCATCTTGCAAAAGATTGTTGCAGGCAAGGCTACAATGAAAGATTTGGATTTGTTGGAAGAAATTGCGCATACTATTAAAGACGGTTCTTTGTGCGGTTTAGGTAAAACAGCTCCAAACCCTGTACTTTCTACATTAAAATATTTCAGAGACGAATATATAGCACACATCAAGGATCATAAATGTCCTGCAGGTGTTTGTACAGCGATGAAAAAGATTGTTATACAGGAAGATCTTTGTAAGGGATGTACAAAATGTGCAAGAAATTGTCCGGTCGGTGCAATTTCAGGTGAAGTTCGTCAACCTCATCACATTGATCAGGCTAAATGTATCAAGTGTGAGGCTTGTTTAACTAATTGTCCATTCAAGGCAATTGTTTTGGAATAGTAAAGGAAAATAATTATGACAGATAAAAAAACATTAATAATAGAAGGTAAAGAAGTCGAATTTACAGACGAACCCAACCTGCTTGAAGTAATCAGAAAAGCGGGAATGAATGTTCCGACATTTTGTTATCGTCCTGATTTAACATCTTTTGGCGCATGCAGAATGTGTGTTGTAGAAGTTGAATATCCAAATGGGAGAAAAATTATCAATTCTTCTTGTACAATGCCTCCGGAATCTAATATTAAGGTCTATCTAAATACCGAAAAAGTAAGAAGAATAAGAAAAACAGTACTTGAATTGTTATTGGCAAACCACGACAGAAAATGTTTAACTTGCGACAAGTCAGGTGATTGTGAGCTTCAAAAATATGCTGAAGAGTATAATATCAAGGATATTCGTTTCCCTGATAAAGATGTAAAAGATTATGAACCAATTGATGATTCAAGTCCATCTTTTGTTAGAGATCCGAATAAATGTATTCTCTGCGGTGCTTGTGTAAGAGCTTGTTCTGAATTTCAGGGGCATTCTGTTTTAGGTTTTGCAAACAGAGGTTCTAAAACAAAAGTTCAACCTCTAAACGGTAGACCGATAGGACAAGTTGACTGTGTAAATTGCGGGCAGTGTGTTGCGGTTTGCCCGACCGGTGCATTGTCTATTAAAAACGAAATTGATAAAGTTTGGGATGAAATTAATAATCCAAATAAAACTGTAGTTGTCCAAATGGCTCCGTCTGTTCGTGTTGCATTGGGCGAAATGTTCGGCTTAGAACCGGGTGAAAATACTATTGGAAAAATTAATGCAGCACTGAGAAGATTGGGATTTAAATATGTATTTGATACTAACTTCTCTGCTGATTTAACAATTACTGAAGAAGCTACTGAATTTTTAGAAAGACTAAAATCAGGCGAAAATCTTCCTATATTTACTTCTTGCTGTCCTGCGTGGGTAAAATATTTGGAAATGATGCATCCTGATATGCTTCATCATTTATCAAGTTGTAAATCTCCAATGAGTATGATGTCATCGACTTTAATTGATTTGATTCCAAAACATTTTGGAATTAAGAGGGATGATTTTACAATTGTTGCGATTATGCCTTGTACAGCTAAAAAATATGAAGCAAAACGTCATCAATTGTATACAGACAACAGACCTGATACAGATATTGTTCTTACTACAAAAGAACTCGGTGCGATGATTAAAGGCGCAGGAATTGATTTTAAATCCATTGAACCTGAAGGAAATGATTCTCCGTTTGGAGAATATTCCGGAGCGGGAACTATATTTGGCGCATCAGGTGGTGTAGCGGAAGCTGCAGTTCGTACAGCTTATGAATATGCAACAGGTGAAGTTCTTAATGATGTAGATATTAAAGAAATGAGAGGAACTTCAAATCGTTCAAAAACTGTTGAACTTGATATTAAAGGTACAAAAGTTGTAGTTCGTGTTGTATCAACTCTTAAAGAGGCTGAAAAAGCAATTCAAGAGATTAAAAATGGAACAGCAAAATTCCATATGCTTGAAGTAATGGCTTGCCCGGGTGGTTGTATCAATGGTGGTGGTCAACCAAACAGTCACGATGACAGTTCTATAAAGGGTAAACGTGCTTGCGGTTTATACAAAGAAGATGAAGAACTTCCTGTTCGTAAATCTCATATGAATCCGTCTATTCAACGATTGTATTCTGAAGATTTCGAGCATCCTGGTTCACATAAAGCTCATGAACTTTTACATACAACGTATCAAAACAAGTATGATGGTTCGTACAGAGATATTTAATAAATGCTTTAAATACTTAATAAAAAAGACCCTTTAATCATAAAGGGTCTTTTTTTGTATCAAATATTTACTACTTAATATTTTTTACAATTTCAGCTGTAATATCGGTTCCACCGTACAAAACAATACCTTTGCTCAAAACTACATTATAACCATCAGCTTTTGCTTTGTCAGTAATCTGTTTGGTAATAGATTCATCAATTGCTTTTAATTTTACTGCGTAATCTGAATCAATTTTTTCTTTTTTAGCTTGTAGTTCTTTATTGTATTTTTCTTCAGCAGCTTGTTTTTTCTTCGCATCAGAAATTGAAGCTACATCTTTTCTTGCTTTTTCAATAAACTTTACAATTTCTTGAGCTTTATTTTGCTGATCCTTTTTAAGAGCCTGAACCTGAGGAGATGCATTTACAACTACAGGTACATCTACTACAGCTACGGAAAAATCTGCAAAAGCCGCATTTGAAAATGCTAAACCACCTACAATGGCAACAGTTGAAAGTAATAATCCTAATTTTTTGTTCATAATATATACTCCTTTACTTTGTGTAAATTGTATCATAAATTTTCAAATTTATAAATAGTCATCCATTCGATTTATTTTTTTTTGTAACATATTTACACGGGGCATGCAATTTTGTATAATATCGTTATGGCAAATAATATTTTTACAAGTTTTTGTAAAAATGTTGTAACATAAAGTTTATATTTTTATCTTATTGTAAGAGAATATACTTGTAGATATACAACTAGATATACTAATTAATAGAAGGTGAATACAATGAAAAAGACTAAAAGAAACAACAAATTGTTCGGCGTACTTATTGCTGCAACTGCTTGTTGTACTTTATTTTCCAATGCTTATGCCGCTGATGTCCCATCAAATTACGGTCCGGGATATAGTTCAGTGCAAGTAGTTCAAAGGGAAGCAGGGATAACAGGATCACATGATTCAGATATAATGCGTTACGAAAAAAACAGTCGTATGCGTGAAATGGATTATCATAACTATGAAAAAGACAGATATGGAACACAGGGCTCCCCTGTTACCAATTATGCAACTCCGAATGATAATTATATGAAAGCAACAATTGATGAGATTGGTTCAAAAGGGGTTTACGTAAATTCCATAGAAGTTTCTCCGTCAGAAATTTTAACAAGAGATGAAATAAACAGCGTTATTGGTCAATATGTTGGCCGAAATGTTTTTATGAACGATATACAAGAAGCAATTAATGCGTTAAATCGTTTATATGCTGAAAAAGGTTTTGTAACTGCAAGAGCATATTTGCCGGAGCAAACAGTTTCAAACGGAAATATAAAAATTGAACTTATAGAAAGTAAAATTGGTAAAATTACTGTTGAAAATAACAGATATACAACTGATGGCTATATTTTAAAACGTATGCCTGAAAAAGAAGGTGAATTATTTGATATTGTAAATCTTGAAAAAGATGTTTTGGATTTCAACAGATATCATGATGGTGTAAACTTGAATGCGAACTTAAAAGCTGGTTCTACACCTGGTACTACAGATATAGAATTGACTGCTCAGGAAACATTCCCGCTTCACATTATTGGTTTGATGGATAACGCAGGTCGTAAATCTACAGGTTCTTTAAGAGGAGGTCCTGCTATTGTTGTTGATTCACTATTCCATCACAGAGATCAGATGACAATGGGTACATATTTCTCTAAAGGTAATATAAGTCCATTCTTCGATTATAGTTTCCCTATAAATAAAAAAGATGGTAGAATCGGATTTTCATTCTCTTCTTCTTTCTCTCAGAAAATTACAGGAACACCGTTGTTAAATTCTCTGGGTATGAAGAGCAATACATACATTTATAGTTTGTACTATGATCAACCGCTTGTAAGAAAAAGAGATTTTGAATTCAAGACATTTGCTGCAATTAACTATAAACGAGCAAGAACTTGGTCAAGATATGACGAAGCATTTGAAAAAGTGTTTGGGAAATCTCCATTTGCAAATTTAGACCAAGTTACAAGTGCTGATTTAGGTTTTAACATAAGAAAAGATACAAAATATGGTATTTGGTATTTTAACCAAATGGCAACTATGGCATTTCCGATATTTGACAGTAAATCAAGTTACTTCAAGTATTCAGGGGGCTTGTTAAGATTACACGACTTCTCTCATGGCTTTATTGGTCAATTAAGAAGTTCATATCAAATAATCCCTAACTCAAAGCATATTCCTTATATTGATCAGTTCCAGTCAGGTGGTTTAGCTACTGTCAGAGGCTATTCTGAAGGTCTATTGCTTGGTAAAAACGGTTACTATGTAAGTGGAGAATTGATGTTCCCTCTTTTACCAAGAACAATAACAACTAAAGATGGTAAAACTCATAACTTTATTGGTAACTACATCAAAGGTGCAGTATTTGCAGATACAGCCGGTGTATTCCCTTGGAGAGGTGAAGATTTATACCACGGCCATGCAGGTAGTTATTTCTTAGCATCTGTTGGTATGGGGCTAAGGGTTCAGTTACCGGGTGACTTGAGTGCAAGATTGTATTGGGGCTTCCCATTGATTAATAATAATTACGAAACAGACAGAAAAGTCGGAAGATTCCATTTTGAGTTGACTTTGGAACCGGATTTGGACAGATTGCTGGCAAAACGTGCAACAAAGGCTCAACCTGTTGCCCAACCTGCTCCTCAGCCTCAACCTCAACCTCAACCTCCTATGGAAATTCCTAATAACTATGATGATATCAGACACTATGACTACTTGTTAGATGGTAGTGCGACAGCATTATAATTGCTTGTAATATAAAATGAAAAAGCGATAACTGATGTTATCGCTTTTTATTTGCTTAAAATTTCTAATAATTTCTTATGAATTTTTATATTATGAACTCTTATATAGTCAACTTTATCATTTATAAGTACAGAATTTAGTGCCAGTGTATAAATGTCCTTGTTTTCATTAGAGTCTTTATCCATGCATAGCAGGCTTTTTCTTGATAGGCCCAGCATTATTTCGCAACCGATGGATTTTAATTCTTTCCAGCGATGTATAATTTCAAAATTATCTTCTTTGGTTTTTCCAAATCCGATACCCGGGTCTATAATAATGTTATTTTTGGGAAATCCGTTTGAAATAACAGTATTTACTTTATTATTTAGAAATTTATATATATCATCCATAAGGTTTTCATAAACAGGATTATCCTGCATATTTTCAGGTGTACCCTTGCTATGTTGTATTATAATTTTTATGTTTTGATTGTTTGATAGAACAGACAGCATATTAGAATCATATTCTAAGCCTGAAACATCGTTAATGATATATACTCCATTGTTAATACATTCCTGAGCAACTTGGGAACTTCTGGTGTCAATACTTATAGGGATATTAATGTTATTTTTATTCTTGTAATTAAGAATTGGCAAGATTTTATTCAGTTGTTCCGAGGGTGAAATGGCGTTTGAATATGGTTTGGTTGATTCTGCTCCTATATCAATAATATCTGCGCCATCTTCAATTAATTCATCAAAATGTTTTATAGCATTGTCAGTTTTATAATACAAACCACCATCTGAAAATGAATTTTGTGTCAAATTTAATATTCCGACAAGTTTTGTTCTGTCAGAGTATGTGATATTTAGATTATCTTTTATTTCTTTTGCAAGATTTTTTAAATTAAAGGGCTGCAATTCTAATTTTTGGGCGATTTTTGTTAATTGTGCAATACTGCCTCCTAATATACAGTCTGAAATTTCTGCTTTTCCTGTTATTACATCTCTATGTGTTGCGCAGTCTGCACCTACGCTGAGGGCAGTTTGCTTTAGTATATTTGCCTGGGCAGGAGACAAGTCATATATTTTAAAATTATGATACTCAAATTTCTCTTGCGCTTTGTGGGCGTATGATTGGTCATATCCTATAAATTTTAGTTCTTTTTGGATATCATTATTAGATAATTTTTTCATTAAAAAATCGTGCATACTTTAAAGTTAGCACGACTTTTTATTATTTTCAATTATTTATTAAGCAGCTCTGTTAAATCTGTTTTGGAAATCTCCAATAGCCATTCTTCCGTTATCAACTGCTTTATTTACTCCGGTAACAAGAGCAAAGAATGCCATTGTAAATCCAAAAGCTCCACAGGCTCCTTTTACAACCGGACTTTTTACTATCGGTCCAATGAATTTCATATTTTGTAACTTCATAACTCTTGCTGTAATATCTTTTGTAAACCTGCCGATATCCAATTTAAATTTGCCTAGCAATGTAGTTGCTTCTTTTGTGTTTTGAGCGGTTAATCTGGCAGCATTAGTAACATTTTCCATCATTGTATTGATAGATCTCTTCGTTGCAAATTGTCTTGCCTGATACGTTACGGCACCTGTTACCCCGACGCCTTCAGCAACATTTTCTTTGGCAACTTTTCTTTTTGCTCGCTGTTGGTCAGTTAAACCTTGGCTGTATGAACTATTTATTTTTTCAAATCCAATAGGTGCCATTATTCATCTTCTCCACAGTCAATGATTTCTTCTTCGATTTTAACAGGGGATTCTTTCATTGCTGTTTCATAAGCACCTGAAATACCTGAGCCAATACCTAATACTGTTGCTAATCCGTTTGTAGCTTTATCAACACTAGCACCTTTAATAGGGCTTATTGCTTTGTCTAGAAAAGTTTTAGCTTTTGATGCGGCAACTTTAGTGTATTTTATAACAACTTTGCCTGCTTCAGTATTTGCAAACTTGTTGTACAATTCTGCTGATTTTTGTCCAAGTGATGTATTTCGCAAAAATTTATATGCTTTTGCGCAATAGTCATATAACTTGCCTCCAACATATTTTAAACCTTTTGCAGAGGCATCTATTGCAGGTTTAGCAGTGCTTACAGCTTTTTGAGCAACCTTGCTGTTAACGCCTTTTTTAATGAAATCTTTCATAAAAAATACTGCACCAAATACAGCTAAACCATCAAGTGCTGCATTATAAAGAACTTTGAAAAATTTGAAAGGTTTTTTCATTTTATCTGGTACATAATCATCATTAAGAACACTATCAAGCGCTTCCTTTTGGCGTTCAATAAAATCTCTTTCCTGATCAATTGTTGCTTTGTCCCATTCTCCTTTAAATGCAGGTCTTTTTGCTATGCTGCTTGATGTAGAATATGGTTGAACTGTTAACATATTATTTTTTCTCCACACTACCTTTTTGCTTTTGTCGGTATTAATGTTGCTAAAAAATCTTTTTTGCTAAGTCTGTAACAAAATGTTACAAATATTTTATAAATACATTATTCCACATTTATGCATTTTTGTAAAGGGGTAAAAGCAAATATTTTAAAGGGATTAAGGGTTATTTTTACACCCTTGAAAAGAGTTTCTTCTTAAAAATTCTCTGTCAATTTTGTTCAGGCAATCTAATTTTGCACCAAGCCATCGTGGAGCTATTAGTGTTTTACGGTAACCATTCCCTGCAAGCCGGTGAATAGTAGTTGTTTTAGGTAAAATTTCAAGAAAATCACAGCACAAACTAACATACTCATCTTCATTCATAAAATCAATTTCTTTGTTTTCATACAATTTTGCAAGGCGTGTGTTTTGCAAGGCACAAAGCATGTGGATTTTTACACCGTCCACTTTTAAGTCTGCAAGTTTTTGTGCAGTTTCAAGTATTTCATCTTTTGTTTCCCAAAGTCCAAAAATTACGTGAACGCAAACATTTATTCCTTTTTCTTTTGTTTTTTCATACGCCCGTAAAAAGCATTCGTAATCATGCCCACGATTTATTCGCTTTAAAGTTTTGTCGTGTGAAGATTGCAGACCATATTCAAGCCAAGTATAGTAATCTTTGGAAATATCGGAAATTAAATTGAGTTTATTATCATCAACGCAATCGGGACGTGTGCCGATAGATATTCCGACTATATCCGGATGATTTAGTGAGGCTTTGTATATTTTTTCTAATTCATTTACAGGTTTATATGTGTTTGTATAAGCCTGAAAGTATGACATAAATTTTTCAGCTTTAAACCGTTGTGAAAGTGTTTCTGCCCCCTGCTGAACTTGTTGTTCTATAGATAATAAGTTCGAGTGTGCTTGTGAAAAACTCCCCGAATCATCACAAAAAATACAACCACCTGAAGATATTGTCCCATCTCTGTTTGGGCAAGAAAAACCGGCATCTATTGTTATTTTATATACCTTTGCTCCAAAGAGATTTTTCAAATATGCACTAAATTGGTTGTATCTTTTGTCTGTATTGTTAAACAAATTTACCTCTCACCTCATCCCTCAGCCTTAATATACGCAGTTTCGCAAAGCCCGTTCCCCTTTCGCTCGAGCTAATTGTTCCAAAGGGGCGAGGGTGAAAGTTATCTACTTATTTTCTTCATCATCATATATTGGATAAACATAGTGTTCGCCACAGTTAGGACATACAACTTCCTGTTGTTTTCCGTTTTCTACCTGTGCAACTTCAAATAAACATTTACATCCTGATTGGACACATCTTATTGCTAATGTTGGTCTGATTAATCTAGCCATATTAACTCTCCTTACATAAATTCATGTATATAATAACATTTATTAAAATAAGTTGCAAGAAATTACTTATACATCTCATCATCCCAGTATTCTAATTCAAGCTTTCCGACAATTACAGTGTCTCCGTTTTGAATACCTTTATGCTTCAATTCATCAATAATACCCATTGCGCGCATTGTATTTTGTAAGTGTATAACCTGTTCCGTATTTCTTGAATTTGTAACCTGAGAAATTCTTATAATCTTACCGCCGTCAACCATATATGCATCTTTTGCAATTTTGGAGACTTCCCAGTAATTATCGTCATTGTTTGTTGCTTCCAAATCTTCTTCAACAATCACTTCCGGTTGATGTTTTTCTATCGTATCAACTCTTATTTCAAGTTCGTTTTTAAGTTTGTCTATACCTTCCCCTGTTACTGCGGAAATAAGGAATACATCTACTCCAGAGTCCTTAAATTCTTTAACAGTTTTGTCCAATTTTTCTTTTTCTATTGAGTCTATTTTATTAATTGCAACTATTTGAAAAAGCTCAGAAAGTTCTTTTGAATATTGAGCGAGTTCATTATTTATTATTTTATAATTTTCTAAAGGATTTTCTTCTGTTCCGTCCACAATATGAAGTAAAAAACGGCATCTTTCAACATGGCGCAAAAAGTCGTGCCCAAGACCAACACCAATAGACGCACCTTCTATTAATCCCGGAATATCTGCAATAACATATCCGTCATTGTTTCTTTTGCGAACAACACCTAAGTTTGGAATAATCGTTGTAAACGGATAATCCGCAATTTTAGGTTTTGCAGCTGAAACTCTGCTTATAAATGTGGATTTACCGGCATTTGGCATTCCAAGTAAGCCCACATCTGCAATAAGTTTTAGTTCTAGTAATAAATTCCTTTCAATTCCCGGTTCTCCCGGTTCACAATATTGTGGAGCGCGATTTTGTGGTGTGCAAAAATGAATATTACCTCTGCCGCCTTTACCCCCTTTGGCAACAAGGACCTCTTGTTTATGAGTAATCAAATCGGCAATTATGTTTCCGGTCTTTAGATCTTTTACAACTGTTCCCATTGGAACCTTTATATATAAATCTTTGGCACTTTTGCCGTGCATACTCTTTTTAAATCCGTTTTCGCCGTTCTCAGCTTTAAATACTGTTTTATAGGTAAAATCCATTAATGTAGACATACCTTCGTCTGCAATAAGATATATGCTACCGCCATTTCCGCCGTCGCCGCCGGCAGGACCGCCTTTATCCACAAATTTTTCGCGGCGCCACGCTACAACGCCGTTACCACCCTTACCTGACACTATTCGAATTTTGGCTTTATCCATAAACTGCATAGTTATACCTTCTCAAAAAGATGATACTATGAACATAAGTTTTTTTAAAGATTAGCCTGCAGCTGCCAACACTCCGTCAATAAATTCTTTTTTATCGTTGGAGCTTATTTGAACTGATTTTCGTTTAATTTTTGCATTCAAATATTTTTCAATCATCATAATTTTTGAATTAGCGGAATATTCCTGCCAGTATGGGGTTTGGTATATTTTATTTAAGGTCTCTGATTTTAATTGTTCAATCAAGCTTATTTCATCTTTTTTACCGCTAATTGTTTCTGAATCTGAAGATTGTTTCATTTTGTGTTTTTTAAATTTTTCTTTAAATCTTTCTGCTAATCCCATTTACTAAAAATCCCCTTATTGATTATTTAACACGTTTTCGTATTTTTCTTTCAGATTTTGTTTATATAAATTATCTGAAATATATTTTGCCAAATCCATATAGCTTTGAGCCACATTAGTTGAAGAATTTATTTCACTGACAGGAACCCCTTTATTAATTTCACTCATTATTGCAAAATAATTGTTTGGGACTTTCCAATATACTTCTTTTGATAAAACTTTTTCAACATCTTCATCTTTTATTTCATCATTTTCCATATACCGGTTTACAACTATTTTGGTTTTTTCTTTTTCATATCCAAGTTTTTCAAACAGCTCTAGGCAACGCTGTGTATTTCTAAGTGCAGGTAAATTGGCAACCGTAACAAGTAAAATAAGATCAGAATTATCTAGTGCAGCTATATTTTTACCGTCAAAACTTGCTTCCGCATCAACAATTATGTATGAAAAAGTATTTTTTAATGTATTAAACAAATTGGATATTTGTTTTGGAGAAATTGTATCTGCTTGTTTGAAATATGGTGGATCCGCCAAAACATATAAATTAGTTCTATTGTATCTTTCCAGTGTACTTAAAAGAAAAGTTTCATTTATTTTGTCTAAGTTTTCAAGCATATATGAGATATTAAAAGATGGTTTTAAATTCAAAAAAGTTGTAATATCACCTGTTTGAAAGTTCAAATCAATTAATGCAACATTTTCTTTAGTGATTTTTGCTAAATCCAATGCTAAATTTGTAGCCAAAGAAGTTTTTCCAATACCGCCTTTATTAGAAAAAACTGAAATTATTTTGCATTTTGATTTTTCTTTTTGTTCTTTATTTTCGCTCAAAAGTTTTTTTATAATTTCAGTAAATTCTTTTTTGATTATTGGAACAGGAAGAAATTCTTTTGCCCCGGAACGCATGATTTCTATTATCAGATTAACAGAAGGATTATCTGATAGTGCAAGAATTTTACAGTTCTCTTTTTCTTTAGATATTTTTGTAATTAAGTCCAGTTTATTATCCTTATCTTCGGATAAATCTACAATTAACAAACTATTATTCAGGCATGTTAATTTCTCATAAGCATGAACGCAAGTCTTTATTTCAACAACATCATTAAAACCTAATTCTTCTAAATATAACTTCAAAACTTCAGATGTTGAAAATTCTTCAGAAAGTATAACTGTTGAAATATTTTCCATTCACGTACCCTTAATACAGTACAGTATATCATATAGAGTAAAACTGTGCAATTTGTTAACTATGATTAGTATAAAGAATAGAAGTTAATATATCCTTTTTTGTATGCATCTCTGACTGTTTTGGCAAATCTTTTTGCATGTTTCCAGTATCCGAAATGCGCAGTTGCAAACATACCGGTACTTCTTACTTTTGAATAATTATATACAAAACCTTTTCCTTCATCACTTAACGTTGTGTTAAACGTCATTTCTATATCAGCTTTAGAAACATTTCTGCTAACAGGAAAACCTATAGGGTCATCTGCAAAATTGACAGTCAAAAAGAAAATATTATTTTCCTGTAAATATTTTAAGAAATATAATTGATATGCAGCAGAGTTATCTGCTGATCGTGAAATTTGGCTTGAATAAAAAAGAGATAAAGGACTTCCGAAATTAATTACACCCATAAGTGTGTCATCAGGAGTACAAGCAGATTCTGTGTATTTGTCTAAATCTTTATAGGCTTGTGCAAATTGCTTTTCATTTGGATTTATCTTAAGTTTGTCGGTTGCAAGCTGATATCCTAAACCGGATTGAACGAATGCATCTATACAAGTAAATTTGTGATCATTTTTTCCTGTAAGTAAATCAAGATTAACTCCTTTTAGTTTATGTAGCATGTATTCATATGTTACAAAACTTCCGGCACTATGTCCAAGTAAAATAACTTTTTCTCCTTTTGAATGCGCTCTCATAACATTTTTATGAAGTTGATTTATGATTTTTTGCATATTAGCTTCTCTTTGTACCCATATTGCATCATGCATACAATGTGCCAGGATATTACGGATAGTTTGTGCCATTACCGGGCTGGACTTTTTGGCTTCTGCTAAGTTGTTTTTGATGACATCCAATTCTTGTTTAGAATTAAATCCCCAGAATAAAATTTCTTCATTACTGTTTATTGAATATTTTCCGTTATCCAGCATGTTTTTTAAAATGAATTCGTCATTTTCAAATGTATTTTTCATTTGTTTATGTAAATCATGAAATCCTTTTACATAAGCTTCTTTGGCGTTTTCATCGTTTGAATTTGAACCATTAATATAGATAAATTGTATATTCTGTGTTGCTTCTTGTGCATTAGCGCAATTTAATCCCATAAATACTAAAAATACTAATAATAAATTTAAAAACTTTTTCATATTCTTAACCCCTACTTTATGTCTTATGTAAAATAAACTATCATGCAAATAAAAAAAAGTATATAAATGCATAAATTTATTCATTAGCAAAAAAAGTTTTTATAAGTTTTATGACTATAGCATTATGATTACTATAAATTCATTAAAATTTAACAAATACATAACAGGAAAAATTTCCCCAAAATTATCAGCAAGTCAGTTGAAAAAAGACTTAATATATCCTTGCAGATATTTAAATAAAAGCAGTGAAGCCAGTCGTTTTTTTGGCGTGGATAGCAGACAGAATTTATTACAAAAATTGGAGAATCATATATATTTAGCATTATTGAAAAGTAAAGACTCAGGAATAATAGCTTCTTTTCCTAAGCGGGCGTTTTTTTCTGTTGATCAGCCAAAAACACTAATAAACGCAAGAAATCATATATGGGCGAAGTGTAAAGGGAAGGAAAGAAAATTTGACGAATTACTCTCAAACCCTGCTCGTTTGACTTTTAATGGAGCTTTTTTTGGTGAAGGTGGAGAGGCCTCTTCTCATACAATAGGAATTTTATATGAACCAAAATCAAAAACACTATTTTGTTTAGATTCTTTATCCAACTTGTGTAAAAAGGTCAAAGCTTATCAAGAAATTTTAAAAAATCAGATTTTTAATTCTCCAAATGGAGAAATAAAAAAAATTATATTCTCAAATAAGCCTCAGCAAAATGTAAAAGAATATACTTGTAATAACTGGGCGATTGCAAATATAGAAGCCTTGCAAAGGGCAATAAAAGCCGGAAAAAAGATTGATAGCACGGAAAAATTAAATGAAATTCTTCCAAGTGATATAAATAGTATTTTGCGAGAACAATACGAGTATTTGATTAAAAATAGCCGGCG